>SHVB01000036.1 GCA_009694375.1 Acidimicrobiia bacterium | reverse complement strand
GGGCGGTGTCGCGTCCGCGCCGCCGCGGTTCCCGAGGGTGGAGCCGGCAGTTAGAGCAGGCGGGCTTCGAGGTAGACGGTGCCGGAGCGACGCAGCAGGATTTCGACGAGGGAGGCCGCCGCTGCCACGGGCACGAGCACCACGGCGGCGACGATGGCCAGCATCCGCACGCCGACCGACTGGTTCACCCCCCGGGCTCCTTCTCGGCGCAGGGCCTGGTAGAGGTCGGGCTTTCCCGGCAGCAGGCCAACGAGGCCTTGGAGCCAGCCGATCAGAATCTGTCCGGCCCGCACGTAGGACACTCGCTCAACCTTGAATCCGGCGGCGCCCAGGCCACTGCGCAGGCTGCGGGTAGTGAGGTGGGCGAGGTGGCGCGGAATGTCGAGATGAAGCCAGCGGTCGCCGAAGCACTGCGCCTGGAGGCTGTCGTTGTTGGGGACGGCCACGATCACGATTCCGCCGGGGAGCAGGAGGCGGGCGGCCTCACTAATGGCCTCTCCGGGGTTGGGGAGATGCTCCAGTGAATGCCAGAAGATCACTCCGGCCCATTGGCCGTCGATCTCGGAGAGCGCCGCGTCGCGAAGGTCGGTGCGGGTGGGGTTCCGTTCGAGCCCAGTGGCCTCGCGACCGCAATCTCGTAAGGCATCGATCAGGGTGCCGTCCCCGGCACCGACGTCGAGGACCGGGCCAGGGGGCATGATCTGGTCAACCCGGGAGGCGAGTAACCCTCGGGACCGGTTGAGAATGGCATCGGCGGCGAAGAAGAAACGTCGTTCGGCCGGAGGCCGGTACCAGTCGCCGTAGGCGGCGGCCAGCTCGTCATCGGTGGGCGGCGGGTCGGTGGTGGCCGCCCCACAAGAGGCGCAGCGGGTGCGCAAGGTGAGGTGGGTGGACCGATTGTCGAATGGCCGACGGCACCAGATGCAATCGACGGCAGTGGGAACCGGAGCCGCTGAGCTCACGCGGCGGCTCGGCGACAAACGGCGCAGACGTCGAGTGCTTCGGGGAGGTCGGTGTCGGCGAGAAAGAAGTCGCTCACCTCGATGGCCGCCGCCCGAGGGTCGGGTTTCTCACGGTTTCTGAGCAGTACCGCGTCGTAGAGCCACTGCTTGGTGCGGATGGGTACGAGGCGGCGCAGGCGGAGCGGGTCTTTGGCGAGGAGACGATCGAGTTTCGCCCTTTCCTCCAGCACAATCTCCATGTAGCGAGGTGATCCGAACAACCCGTGGATTTCCACCTGGGGGAAATACTCCTCGCACACTTCCTTGAGTTCGGCATGGTCAAACTCGCGGAAATGGTACGGATCGATGATCTCGTCGGGTCGGCCGAGGGTGAGCCGGTTGGGGGTGACGAACATGGCGGTACCCCCGGGCTCCAGTACCCGGGCCACCTCGGCCACCACCCGTTCGGGGTCGGGAACGTGTTCCATCGACTGCACCGAGAGCACGGCGGCGAACTCGCCGTCTTCGAAGGGCAATTCGCGCATGTCGGCGACGACGGTCTCCCGTTGCTGGCCCTCGAGGGCACCGGGCGAGATGTCCAAGCCCACCGTCTCCCGGGGAGCCAACAAGTGGTAGCTGTGGCCGATCCCACAACCAACATCAAGCAGACGCCCTTGGGGAAGGAAGCCGTCGGCGAGGGCATAGGCGGCCACATGACGTTGCCAGGTTGGGTTGAATCCGCCCGCCGCGGTGAGGACACGCTCGCCGGTTCGTTTCATCGATGCCACCCCGTTCGACAGGCTTGCCCATGCGGCGGAGCCAAGCAGGTGAAAGTGTGGCACGGCGCCAGCTTTCATGCGATTTAGCGACCCTCAGCCTAGTGGGGTGTGATGGCCTCGGTCGGTGCCTCGGTTAGTGGGTGGCGAAGGCGGATCCCGGAGTAAGGCACGCTGGGCCCGAGCGGTATGCTGCGGCTTCCCTCCCGGCGTCGGCTCAGTGAGGAAAGGGGCAGCGGGTGAGTGATGAAAAAGCGGTAGGGGCACACCAGTTCCCGCTGCTCGATCCGCTTCGTGGCATTGCCGCGATGTCGATTCTCCTGGTCCACACATCACTCTGGTCCAAGGCCCAGGACAATCCTGGGTATGGGCGCTTCTTTGCTCACCTAGACATCGGCGTTCCGTTTTTTTTCGTCCTGTCAGCCTTTCTTCTCTACCGGCCGTTCGTGCAGGCACGCGTGGCGCGTACTCCTCGTACCCCCTTCCGTGACTACGGGCGACGCCGGTTCGTTCGCATCGCCCCCCCCTACTGGGCTGCCCTCACGATCACCGCGATCATTCCGGGCATGGTGGGGGCCTTCACTGGTAACTGGTGGGTCTATTACGGCCTGCTGCAAAACTTCCCGGTGTTCACCCCCACGGGCGTGTGTGCCGATCCGTTCGGTGCGGCCCGCTGTGGGATTCCGGTGGCCTGGAGCCTGTCGATAGAGGTGATGTTCTATTTGTGCCTGCCGCTGTTCGTGCTGGCCATGGCCTGGTTGGGTAGGCGACGGTGGGGGGGCCTAGTCATGCTGGCCCTGAGTGCGATGGCGATGATCACCGCCATCTCCCGCGTGATCCAGGCGTCGGGTCCGAAAAGCCGCACGCGCCAAAGTCTCTTCTATTCCCCACTGGGTAGAGGGTGGTGGTTAGGACTCGCGGTTGGTACTGCTGCCGTGTTGTTTGTTTTGGCCATGGTCTGGGTGGGCTGGCGGTGGCGGGGGGGCCTGCTCACGCTGGAACTGAGCGCGGTGGCTTTGATCACTGCCATCTCCGTCGTGATCCAGGCTTCGGTTCCGACAAGCAGCATCCACCAATGGCTGTTCTATTCCCCGCTGGGTAGGGGGTGGTGGTTCGGACTGGGTCTCGGCATGGCCGCCGTGTCGGTGGACGCCGGGATGCGACGGAGTGAACCGGGGTTTGTGCAGTGGCTGCGTCGTCATCCCAATGCTCCGGTGGTGGGGGGGATCGTGCTTTATGCATGGGCGGCGGGCCTGCTGCTCGAGCCCAGATCCACCTTGGCGTTTCCCTTCAAGATCGACAAGGCCCTCTATGTGGCCCAGTACCTGTTGTTTGGCGTGATCGTGGCTCTGTTCATGCTGCCGGCGGTGTTTGGCACCGATGGCGGCGGCTTCGTTCGGCGGGTATTGCGGAACCGCACGCTCGTGTGGTTTGGCTTGGTGTCCTACGGGATCTTTCTGTGGCACTTTCCGGTGCTGATTCTCCTGCTGGACCACCCGGTACTCCTCGGCCATCGGGTAACGGCCTTCGTTCCCCTTACCGTATTGACCTGCGTCATGACGGTGGCCTGCGCGTCGGTGAGCTACTACGTCCTCGAGCGACCGCTGATGCGCAGGGTCCGTCGACGGCACTCCGGACTGCAGGCGACGTAGGGATCTATCCCGCCCGATCGGTCGGTGATCGAAGGCGATCAACGGCCCGGTACGGTGAGGATCTCCTTTGGTTGCGTCGGTGTATCCTTTGGTGTCTCAATCCCACCACAGATCAACTAGACGCGAAGATGGGTAGATGGCCACCGAGGAACCTGGAGAAACGCCGGTACCGGGGGAGCGCGAGGCAGGGGTTTCCCTGGGCGCGGCGGTGGCATTGAGTACATGGTTCGCGCTCGGGATCATGTTGGTGGCGGCACCGGCGATCTGGCAAGTGATGCCCATCACGAAGTTGCCGCGACCGTTCCCGAGCCACCATCAAGACGCCGAGTCGTTGATCTACCTCGTCACCTTTGGGCTGGCGCTGCCGCTGGGGGTAGCGGCCTCGGCGTGGTTATCGAACCGGATCGCGGCGGGGCCCAATGCCCCGCGGTTGCCGGTGGTGTCGGCCTGGTTGGGAGCCGGCCTCGGTTTGGTCGTGGTGTTCGACCGGATTTCGCGAGAACTTCCCTGGGGTGGGGGCCACCTGGTGCTGGCGGGGGCAGCGGTTCTGTGGTGGGCGGTGGCGATTGGCGTGTTGTTCCGGACGGCCTCGGAGCGTCCGTGGCCATCGGTGGGTCGGGACGAACCGCACCGATCTTGGTGCTACCCACTGTGCGTTGTGTACCTCGGGGCCGTGGCCATGTGTTTCGTCAAGAGCGAGTCGATCTCGTGGCTGGTGCTGCTGGGGCTGGTAGTGGTGGCGGTGGCGGTGCTGGTGCTCAGTGAGAAAGTTCGGCTGCCGGAGGTCACAGGAGGGCTGGGCGGCTTGCTGGACGTTGGGTTGGTGGCGCTGCTCGTGCTGGCGGTGCCCAATTTATTGCCCCTGGCGGCGTGGGTGCCGGCCTCTCCGTTCGATACCAACGTGGTGCAGTGGCATCAGAACTTCTACCTAGGACCGGCCAACCAGATCCTGGCCGGCGACGCAATGTTGGTTGATGTGATTTCGCAGTACGGGGTTGGTTCGATTTATTTTCTGGCCGGGGCGTTCAGGGTGATCCCGATCGGCTACGGCACCCTCGGTTTGGTTGAGGGGATGCTCTCGGCGTTGATGTTCGTGGGCGCCTTCGTGGCGCTGCGGATGGCGGGGGTCTCTCGGTGGCTGTCGGGTTGGGCCATGACGGTGGCGGTGATTGCGTTTGTTTATGGGCTTCAGGCCCCGATCGGCGCGCTGCTCCAGCACGGCGCGTTTCGCTTCGGCCTGCCGGTGGGGGTGGTAGTGGGGGCAGTGGCCGAGGCGCGCTGGCCCCGGCACGCCACGGCGGCCCGCTTGTTCCAGTTGCTTACCTTCGCGGTGGCATCGGTGTGGGCACTCGAGGCGTTCGCGTACACGTTGCTCACGGTGGTGGCGGTGGCCGGATTCGACGTGGCGCTGCAACCTTCTGGCCGACGCCGGCGGGAAGCGTTCCGGTGGGTGACGCAGGTGCTAGGTGCGTGGATCCTGGCGCAATTGGCGCTCACCACCGGCACGCTCGCGTGGCGCGGCGAACCACCCGACTGGGGTTGGTACCTCAATACGCTGCGCCAGTTTCTTCTCGGGCCGCTGGGTGATTGGACCTACGACTTCTCGTCGTTCTCGCCGGGCATTGCCCTGGGGGCGGTGTATCTAGCAAGTGCATCGGCCCTGCTCACGATGGGGATTCGTCGTCCGGCCCTGCTTCGGCAGCAGCGGGTGATCCTGACCGCCATCGTGGGCATGACGGCGTGGGGCGTGGCCCTGGTGAGCTACATCGTGAACCGAGGGGCCGACCACATCATCCCCTACGTCTCACTGCCGGCGGTGGCCCTCGGGGCGCTGTGGGTGGCCTTCCTCCGCAGTCCTGAGGTTGAGGTTCCCCCGCCGGCTCGCCGCGCCGTGCTGGGGATCGCGCTGGGCCTCAGCGCCGTGTTGTTGGCGGTGGCCTGGTCCCCCGCGCAGGTACGTTTCCCGCAGTCGGCGTTAGCCCATGTTGCCCCCGGCGGCCCGTCGCTGAAGGCGGCCTTGCAGAAACTGGCCGATCCCCCCGCCGTGAGGGAGGCGGCGCCGATGGGCGAAAAACTCCTCAACCAGTACTTGCCGGGCGAGCGGCGCAGCATCGTGCTCACCAGTGCGGAACTTTCGGTGGAGATTCTGATGCGGTCCGGGCGGGGCAGCGCCGTTCCCTTCGGCGACCCCAGCGAGGACAGCTTTGTCCCGGAGCAGCAATTCAAGCCGTTAGGGGCTTTTGTGGCCGGATTGACGGGCGGGGAGCGGGTCTTGCTCGACCGGCCCGGCCGCGAGGCCTACGACTTGTTCCGAGCCAACCCCGGCCGGCCGGGGTTGGCGCCGATCACCTCGGCCGCCCTTGTGCCGTCGGGGTTGGCCTCATTGCAGACATGGGTCCTGAAGGAGATCGGCCTGCGCTTTGATCTCCGCACGATTGTTGTGGATGAAGGGAGTGGGCTTGAGGTAGTGGAGTTGGTTCCGCGGTCTCCGGTGGGGTGAGGCCGCTACGCTTCGGCGGCGTGATTAACCGGCTTTTCGGCGCTGGCTACTCGGGCGGGTGTTGGCCTCTTCTTCATTGCCGCTAGGAGCACGTGTGACGCAACCCCGGAGTGAGGTGAGCCGGTTGTTGCGGCATCCGGCGGTGG
>SHVB01000035.1 GCA_009694375.1 Acidimicrobiia bacterium | reverse complement strand
TGGTGCAACCGATCTCCAAGGTGGGATCGATGTGGGTGGTGTGGGGCATGGGAAACCTGCTGTCGAGCAACTCCACCGGATGCTGCCCAAAGGACACCGTCGACGGCTTGGTCGTCACCGTAGGCATTGGTGATCTCGGTGCACGCGGCGCAGGAGCGGGTGTCACATCGGTGGCCGTGACGCCCACGTGGAACGAGCGCCGTACCTTCCGCGTCCTGCCCACCGCTGCCACTGTCGCCGATGGCACCGCCCCGGATCTCGTTGCGGACCTGCGGGCGTCCTACGCCCGCACCATGAGCGCGGTGCTGGCCCTGGGGGGGGCCGAGGTGGGGGTGGTTCCCGTGCCCGCTATGCCCGGCTGAGGGCTGGGGGTACCACGCCCTCGCCGGCCGTGAGGCGCCGGGGGCTACGCCGAGGGGACGAGGCGAGCCATCAACTCGTGGCCCGGAACATCCACACAGTGGGCCGTAGCGGGCTCGCTGTAGGTGCCGCCGGGCCCGTCCACGGCGGAATCCACGAGAAGATAGGGCACCGATTCGCGGGTGTGCGTCTTCAACTCGATCGGGGTGGCGTGGTCGGGTAGCAACAACATCCGCCAGGGGCCCATCGAGTCGAGTCCGGCCACGAGATCCGTGAGGATTCGGCGATCCCACGCTTCCAGCGCCTTCACCTTCTCTTCGAGGTTGCCGGCATGCCCGGCTTCGTCGGTGGCTTCGACGTGAATGATGAACAGGTCGCCGCCGTCGGCGAGCGAACGCAGCGCCGCGTCGCGCTTGCCCTCGTAGTCGGTGTCGTACCAGCCGGTGGCCCCGGGCACCTCAACTCGTTCGATATCGGTGAGCACACCCAGCCCCCGGATGAGATCCACGGCGGTGACCAAGGCTGCCCGAGTGCCGGTCCGCTCGGCGAAACTTGGCATCTGCGGCTGGAACCCCTGGCCCCAGAGCCACACCTGGTTGGTCGCCAGGCCGAACCCGCCCACGATCTCACGGCTGGCCTCCATGATCGCTTGCACCTTGGCCGCCGCCGGGCCGGTGGGCCACACCACGGGCTTATCGGAGAGGTCGTGGGGCGGGGCGCATTCGGCGTCGGCCCAATCGGCGGGGGCCACCAGGATGTGGCGGTACTGCACGCCGGCATGAAACTCGATATCGGCACCGGCCCCCCGGCCGAGTTGGTCGTCGAGGGCGTGGATCACTTCGCGAGCCTGTTCGGTGGTGGGGTGACCGCCGGCGAAGTCGACCATGGTGCCGGTGGTGCTCACCGTGGAGAGGTTGCAGCGATAGGCCACCTGGTCGGGTCGCAACCGCAGGCCGAGGGCCGCCGCCTCGATCGGGGCCCGGCCCGTGTGGAAGCGAGCAGGGTCGTAGCCGAGGATGGACATGTTGCCGACGTCGCTGCCCGGCGGCATGCCCGGCGGGATCACCGCCGCTCGCCCCACCTCGCCCCGGGCCGCCAGGCGGGCCAGGGTGGGCATCGAGGCGACCTCGAGCGGGGTCTTTCCCTGCAGGGCCGCCAGCGGCAGGTCGGCACAGCCATCGGGGATACAGACAACGTATTTCACCCCCTGATCCTACCGACAGCCCTGATCAACCGACACCGGAGGCGAAAGGCTCCGGCCGGCGGCGATCAGGTCACCCGGGCCAGCACGTAGGCGCGTACCGCGGAGATGTCGTTAGGCAGCCCGTCGTAGTGTTCGTCGCGCTCGAGGAGATCGGCGAGGCGGGCGGGCAGAGCCGGTCGGATACCGGTGGCCTGCTCGACGGCATCGGGGAACTTGGCCGGGTGCGCGGTGGCCACCGCCACCATCGGGACATCCAGGGAACGACGTTGGGTGAGCGCCGCCGCTATCCCCACCGCGGTGTGCGGGTCGATGAGCATGCCGTGCTCGTTGTGCACACGGCGAATGGTGGCGAGGGTGGTGGTGTCGTCGATGGTGGCGGCGTCGAAGCGGTTGGTGCGCGGGGCCTCCACCGCCCCGAGGGACCGAAAACGCCCGAGGAGGTCGGCGGTGGCAGGGCCATCCCGACCCGACAATTCGAACAGGAGTCGTTCATGGTTCGACGACACCTGAATATCCATCGACGGACTCACGGTGGGTACCACCTCCTCGGCCACCATCGAGCCGCTGGCCACCCAGCGGGCGAGGATGTCGTTGCGGTTGGCGGCGATCACCAACTGATCGATGGGTAGACCGATCTGCTCGGCCACCCAGGCGGCAAAGATGTTGCCGAAGTTCCCCGACGGCACTGTGAAAGAGCAGCGACCCAACGCGGCGGTGGCGGTGACGTAGTACACGACCTGGGCCATCACCCGGGCCCAGTTGATTGAGTTCATGGCCGAGAGCCGCACCTGCTCCCGGAAGGCAACATCGGCAAACAGTGCCTTCACGAGGTCCTGGCAGTCGTCGAAGGTGCCCTCGACGGCCACGTTGTGCACATTGGGTTCGTGCACGGTGGTCATCTGCCGCCGTTGCACTTCGCTGACCCGACCAGCGGGATGCAGCACCACAATGTCGAGGGTGGGACGTCCCACGCAGGCGTCGATAGCCGCCGAACCCGTGTCGCCCGAGGTGGCCACCACGATGGTGGCTCGCTCGCCCCGGGCCCGCAGTTCATGGTCGAACAGGCGGCCCACCATCTGCAGGGCGACGTCCTTGAACGCCAGGGTGGGGCCCCAGAACAGTTCCAAGAGGTGAAGCTCACCGAGGGGGACCACCGGGCACACGGCGGGATGATCGAACCCGGCGTAGGCCTCGGACACCATCACCGCCAGGTCGTCTCGGCTGAGGGATCCCTCCACGAAGGGGAACATCACATCGACCGCCACCTCGCCGTAAGGGCGACCGGGGGCCCATACCTCAGGGGCGAGAGTGGGCCAGGTGGCGGGCACGTAGAGACCGCCATCGGGCGCCAAACCGGTGAGGAGGATGTCGCCGAAACCGAGGGCGGGGGCGAGGCCGCGGGTGGAAACGTACTGCATCAGTCGCGACCGATGACCCTGAGCACCGACCCGATGCGCTCCACCGCGCTCAGCGCACTCAGGGCGTCAAGGGTGGCGAGAACGTCGGCTCCCCGGGCCTGATGGGTGATGAAGATGAGTCGGGCTTCCTCGCCCATGCCCACCTGCTCCATCGATCGAATCGACACCCGATGGGTGCCGAACACGCCGGCGACCTGGGCCAACACCCCGGGCCGATCGAGCACCTGCATGTTGAGGTAGTACGCCGACTCCACCTCGTGCACGGAACGGAAGCGGGCCACCCCCAACCGACCCACGGTGGCGTGTGATCCACGGTGATGGTTGACGGCGGCATCCACAACATCGCCGAGGATGGCGCTGGCGGTGGGGAGCCCACCGGCCCCCCGTCCGTAGAACATCACCTCGCCGACGGCGGCGCCCTCCACGAACACGGCGTTGAAACTTTCGCGCACCGCAGCCAGGGGATGTTCGAGCGGCACCATCGTGGGATGCACCCGCACACTGATCTCACCGGCGTCGTCCTGTTCGGCTACCGCCAACAACTTGATGACGTACCCCATGCGCTGGGCGAAAGCGATGTCGGTGGCGGTGATCCCCGAGATGCCCTCGTGGTGCACATCGGCCGCGGTGACCTCCACGCCGAAAGCAATGCTGGCAATGATGGCGGCCTTGGCCCCGGCGTCGTAGCCCTCCACATCGGCAGTGGGATCAGCTTCGGCGTAGCCGAGGGCCTGCGCCTCGGCGAGGGCATCGGCGTAGGAGGCCCCGGCTTCGCTCATGCGGGTGAGGATGTAGTTGGTGGTGCCGTTGACGATGCCCATCACGCGCAGGATCCGCTCCCCCACCAGCGACTCGCGCAGCGGTCGGATGATCGGGATACCACCGGCCACCGCCGCTTCGAAGAGTAAGTCCACTCCGGCGCTCTCGGCCGCCTGGAACAGTTCGGCACCGGCGGTGGCGAGCAGTTCCTTGTTCCCGGTGATCACCGGTTTGCCAGCTCCCAGGGCGGCCAGGATCAGCGTTCGGGCCGGCTCGAGGCCCCCAATGAGTTCCACGATCAGGTCCACCTCGGGGTCGGCCACGATCGACGGGGCGTCGGTGGTGAGGCGGTCGGGCGGGAGCGTGATGGCCCGCGGCTTGGCGAGGTCGCGTACCGCCACCCGGGTGACCTCCAAACGGAGCCCGGTGCGGGCCTCGATGTCGGGGCCCTGGCTGGCGATGAGGTCGACCAACGGGGCCCCCACGTTGCCGCACCCCAGTACCCCGATGCGCACCAACACTGGGCTTTTACTCAGATCGTTCGTCACGCCCCCATCGTAGAGGGATGCCCGCGGCCGACCCCGCCTGGGTTTGGGTTCAGTCCGCTACGTCGTAGTGGAGAAGATCCTCCAGCGTCTCGCGCCGCACCACCAACCGGGCCTGTCCGTCGGCCACGAATACCACCGCCGGGCGGAGCACTTTGTTGTAGTTCGAGGCCATCGAGTGCCCGTAGGCCCCGGTGACCGGCGTGGCCAGTACGTCGCCCACGGCGATGTCGTCGGGCACCTGGGCGTCGCGCACGAGCACATCGCCCGACTCGCAGTGTTTGCCCACGATCGTGACGAGACGAGGCCGGGGCGCGGTGGCGGCCCGAGGCAGGAACGCCTCGTAGCCGGAGCCGTAGAGCACCGGGCGAGGGTTGTCGGACATGCCGCCGTCGACCGAGAGATAGGTGCGCACCTCTGGCACCTCTTTGATGGTGCCAACCCGGTAGAGGGTGACGGCGGCTTGGGCCACGATCGAACGCCCCGGTTCGGCCAACACCCGGGCGCGGAGGCCGGCATCCCGGCAGGCCGACACGATGGCGATCCCCCACTCCGTGATCGACGGGGCCGTCTCGTCGTGGGTGTAGGCCACGCCGAGCCCGCCGCCGATCGACAGTTCGGGCAGTCCCATTTCCCGCACCCACGGTGCCACCACCTCGACCGCCTGATGGAAGAAGTCGGCCACGAAGACCTGGCTCCCGATATGCATGTGCACACCCATTAGTTCCATGGCCGGCGAATCCTGGGCGTACGCCACCGCTCGGGCGGCGTCGCCGGACGGCACGCCGAAGCCGAACTTGGAGTCGATCTGACCGGTGCGCACAAACTCGTGGGTGTGGGCTTCCACGCCGGGGGTGGCCCGGATGAGCACCTTGGGCACGAGGCCGTCGTGGGCGTGGAGCTCCGCCAGTCGTTCGAGTTCGTCGAAACTGTCCACCACGATGCGGCCTACCCCGGCATGGCGGGCGGTGCGCAGTTCGTCGGCCGACTTGTTGTTGCCGTGCAAAACGAGGCGGTCGGCGGGCACCCCGGCGGAAAGAGCCACGTGCAGTTCACCCCCGGTGGCCACGTCGAGGCCCATGCCTTCCTCGTGAGCGAGGCGGGCCATGGCCAGGCAGAGGAACGCCTTGGAGGCGTAGGCCACACCCTCGCCGAAGGCGGCCACGGCCTCGCGGCAGCGAGCCCGCAGGTGGGCTTCGTCGTACACGAAGAGCGGGGTGCCGTACTCCTCGGCGAGGGCGAGAAGATCGCAGCCCCCGATGTGCAGATGCCCGTCGGGGGCCACCGCGGCGGTCTGGGGCAGGAGGTGGAAGGGCAGCGGTCCGTTCATCGAGCCACCCTCCCGGGCACCCGGGGGCGGCTCGGCGGCAGTCACATGGCCTCCGGGGCGGAGACGCCGAGGAGATCGAGGCCGATACCCAGGCCGATCTGCGCCGACTCCACCAGCCAGAGGCGAGCCTGCGTGAGCTCCGGCGGCACGTCACCGATGACGTAGCAGTCGTGGTAGAAGCCGTGGAAGCGCTCGGCGAGTTCCCGCACCCAGGTGGTGACTTTGTGGGGGGCGCGGTCGTGGCAGGCCATGGCTACCACCTCGGGTAATTCCGACAACTTGCGCAGCAGTTCGAACTCGCGATCGTGCACGAGTTGGGAGAGATCCACCTCGGCAAGGGGTGCTCTGGTGATTCCCGCCGCCGCTGCCTTGCGAGCAATGGAATGAATCCGGGCGTTGGCGTACTGCACGTAGAACACCGGGTTTTCGTTGGACTGGGTGGTGATGAGGTCGAGGTCGATCGTCTGGCGGGTATCCAGCGATTGGAGGAGGAAGGTGAGGCGAGCCACATCGGCGCCCACGGCGTCCACTAGGTCTTCGAGCAGTACCAGTTCTCCGGCGCGCTTGGAGAGCCGCACTTCCTGGCCGTCTTTCACCAGCACCACCAGTTGGCCGAGGATGATCTCCAACTCCTCGGGCTGGTGGCCCAAGGCCAGCACCCCGGCTTGGAGGCGGGCCACATAGCCATGATGGTCGGCCCCCCAAATGTCGATGAGCAGATCGAACCCGCGGGCGAACTTGTTGCGGTGGTAGGCGATGTCGGGCAGCAAGTAGGTGGGTTCGCCGTCGGATTTCACCAAGACACGGTCTTTGTCGTCGCCGAAGTCGGTGGTGCGCAACCACACGGCACCGTCCTGGTCGTAGGCCATCTTCTTGGCCCGCAGGTCGGCGAGGGTCTCGTCGATGGCACCGCCCTCGGCCAGGCTCTGCTCGCTGAACCAGGTGTCGAACTCCACCCCAACCGCAGCCAGGCTCTCTCGTAGATCAGTTTTGGCGCGCTCGTAGCCCCACGCCGCCGGGTCGGCCCCGGGGGGCATCTCGGCGGCCCACTCTTTGATGTACTCGCCGACGTAGCCGCCTTCGGGCACGTCGAGGCCGGCTTGACGGGCGGCCAGCGAGGCGGCAAAGAGAGTCATCTGCACGCCGCGATCGTTGAGGTAGTACTCCCGGTGCACCACGTGGCCGGTGCGGTCGAGGATGCGGCAGAGGGCATCGCCGAAGGCTGCCCAACGCCCGCCGCCGGCGTGGAGAGGGCCAGTGGGGTTGGCCGACACGAACTCGACGTTCACCCGCTGGCCGTGGCCGATGTCGAGGCGGGCGTAGTTGTCCTCTCCGGCATCGATGATCTCGCCCAGAACGTCGTACAGCCAGGTCCCGTGCAGGTGGAAGTTCACAAACCCCGGCCCGGCGATCTCGACGCGCGCCACGTGCGGAGGCGGGGAGGCGTTGAGGGTGGCCACCAGTTCTCCGGCGAGATCCCGCGGATTGCGACCGTTGTTCTTGGCGGTGGCCATCGCCACGTTGGACGACCAATCGCCGTGGACTCGTCGGGCGGGTCGTTCGAGATGGATCTCCGCGGGTGGCTCGATGCCGGCCTCGATGAGGGCGGCCCGGAGGGCCACAGCGAGAGAATCGCGGATCACGAGGGCCTCGGTTCCCTAGAACATCGCCGCGGCGGGCGACGCGCTCGAGGGTGGAAGGTCATCGGGGAAGCGTAAGCGGTGACTGCCAAGCGCCGGAAGCTAATACGCGCCACTCGCGTCAGGGAGTGGATGCCATCGAGCCATCGCCGGCGCTCACGGCTTGCTCATCGCGGAGGCGGGGTGTCGTCTTGTTCTGGGGCCTCAGGCCGTTCTTGTCGGCGAAGAAGGCCCGCACGAGATCCATGTCGGCCTGCACATCACCCGAGGGGTGGATCACCGAACCGAAGCCGCCGGTGCGCGAGGGGCCGTCGAGGTAACACAACACCACGGGGATGTTGGCTTCCCGGGCGATCCGGTAGAACCCTGACTTCCAGTACTCCCCCTTGGTGCGGGTTCCCTCGGCGGGAATGACAATGGCCAAGGACTGGGCCTGAGCGGCCCGTTCGGCGAGATCAGTCACGAGCGATCCGGGATTGCTTCGATTCACGGCGATACCCCCCAGCGCACGGAAGAGGGGGCGGAAGGGCCCGGCGAACATCTCCTGCTTCCCCAACCACTTGGGATGGAGGTCGCTCCGCCAGGCCATGGCCAACATCAGCAAGAAATCCCAGTTCGACGTGTGGGGCGCGGCCACCAGCACGTAGACGGGGATGTCCTGAGGGGGTTCGTTGACGAGGCGGTATCGGGAGATGAAAAGGGTGAGGCTGGCGAGAAATTTTTTGATGCCCCCAACCTACCGGGGGACCCTCGCGTTTCCGGAACCATCGGCGATCCCCCGCGGGCCGGGCAGGGTCGATACCCACCCGTGATGGCCCCCGGTGTCGAGAACAGCGGGACGAACACCCCGGGAATGGGCACGCGCGCCGGGGCGTCGAGGGAACCCCGGGAGAGGCAAGGATGGGGTCGGTCGAGGCCTCGAGGTCAGGGACCGATGCGAAAACGCCCTAGTCCCACTCAACCCCGCGCCATCCCTGCGGTCGCCGGCGGGTCAGAGGCTGGTGGTTCATGACACCAGTATCACCCTCACGCAGCGCGCTGGCGCGGATGCTCAAAGTAGTGGCAGGCCGGCGTTCGGGCCCGGGTGAGGCGACGCGGTGGCGGGGCTGCGATTGCCACTGCCCCCGCCCGTGATCGACACCAAGCGGGCGCCTGAGGGCCGGAACCACTGTCACACCCCCTGCGTACTGTAAGAGAAAAGAGAGTGAGGCATTGCTAAACATGAGTGAAGAATTTGATCTGACGGCGTCTACGGCCTTGGCCTGGGAGCAATTTGAGGAGCAGTTCGCCGCCTTCCTGGCCGATATGGAACCCGGCGAAGCCCTCGTCATCACTATCCAGTCGGCCGCCAGCGAAGAAGAGGTGTCGCCCTACCTCCAACTGGCGGCCGAAGAGGACTACCTGCGGCTCGAAGTTTCCAGCAACACGTACCTCACCGACCACTACGCCCTCACCCCGTACGACGAGAAGATGCTGGTAGCCGTCGGTCTGGGCACCCCCACCTGCGGCGCCAACAATCTCTATGACGGCGATGGGTCGCCCAACTTCTTCCTCGACGTCGACTGCACCGGCGAAACGCCCGAGTTCGAAAACCTCGCTGATACTGCGACCCGCATCCTGCGCGATGTGCTCTCCGTCCCTCACCCGGCTTTTCTCTACTGCAATCCACTCTTGGATACGCCCGACGAACTTGAAGCGGACGACCCCGAACCGTCGCCGGTGGTGGCTCCGGTGACACGCGAACACCTGCTCCACCTCGTCACGGAGGCCCTCACGCCGATACTCGGCTTCGCTCCATTCCACTGCGACAACGGCGACATCCCGATATGCGAGGAGGACATCGTGGTGTTCGTGCGGGTCCACCCATACTTCCCCACCGTCGAGCTGTGGTCGTGCGTCGTCGACGAGGTCACCGATCCCGTGGCGGCGGCGTACGAGGTCGGTGTCCTCAACCGCGATTCCACCTTCATCCGGTACGTAGTCCGAGACACTCGGGTGACAGCCCACCTGGCGATACCGGCCAACCCCTTCGTCGCTGACCATCTAATGACCTTGCTCCGCCTCATGATGAAGTCCCTCACCAAGGCCGAACCCGAGCTCATGCACCGGGTAGGTCGCGGCCGTTTCTCCCCCAGCCCCGCGGCCGAGATGGCCGCAAGGTCGGCCGCTCTGCAGGCGGCGGCCGACCCAGCCCCCGAACCTCTCCCCCTTTTCCGCCACCTGCAGGCCGTCGCTCCGGAGATGCTCGATGAGCACGTCGTAGCCAGGATCTGCGGGGCGGATCCCGACACCATCCGTGAGCTCATTCAGTGGAACGAGAACGACACGGCGCTCCTCGACCGTGCTCACCGGGATGCGCAGGAGGACGAGGACGAGGCGGCCGAAGCCATCACCGGCACCCAGCTCCGGCTCGCCAAGGCCATGACCGCACTCCTCACCGCGGCCCTGTGAACCGCAGCCAGGGGGTTTACCGTGAATTCACGCGACTCCAACGCCGCGTCCTGGTCAGCTGATGGTGCCTGCGATCACGTCGATGGTCAGGCTGCCGCTGGTCTCGGTGATCTCTACGTAGTCTTCAAGACCCGCTATGTCGTTTGCTTCCCACGCGGGTTCGAGCTCGTTGCCGTCCGCGTCGTAGACGCCGTCGATCCAAA
>SHVB01000034.1 GCA_009694375.1 Acidimicrobiia bacterium | reverse complement strand
ACCGGCTGAACATCCTCCGGGCTTCCCCAGCGGGCCATCGGGGTGCGGGCCAGGTAGGGATCGGCCAGTCCGTCGAACTGGGTCATCACCTCAGTCATGCGGGTGAGGATCAGCCCCGGTGCCACCGCATTCACCCGAATCCCCTCCGGAGCCCACTGGGTAGCGAGTGTCTTGGTCATCTGTACGATCCCCGCTTTGGCAGCCCCGTAGCCCGGCACCATCGGCACGGCGTCGTAACTCGACATCGATGCCAGGTTCACCACGGCCGCGCCGCCAGGGTGACGGCTCGCCGCCAAGCGGCTCCGACACGCCAGCGACAACCGGAAGGCGCCGGTCAGGTTGATCGCCACCGACTCGGCGAATACCTCTGGCTCCCACTCGTCTTTCCCGCCGGGCATGGTGGCCCCGGCGTTGTTCACCAGCACATCCAAGCCGTCGAGGCCCTCCGCCAACGCCTCGATCTCACCGGCGTCGGTGAGGCGACACTGCTGGTAGGCGAAGCCGCCGAGATCGACCTCCACCTCGCGGGCCGAGGGCCGCGTGCCGGTGATGGTGACCGCCGCCCCGGCATCGCGAAAACCGGTGGCGATCGCCAACCCAATCCCTGAAGTACCGCCCGTAACCAGCACCGCCGCCCCGGCGAAGTCGAAGGTCACTCCCATACGTTCTCCCAGCGTCGAGTATCTACGGAGCGGTAGAGCGCCAAGGCCGTGCGTAATTCCCCCAGCGAGTGGGCGGCGGTGGCGGCGGGCGGAGTGCCGTGCAGCACCGCCGCCGAGAAGTCTACGAACTCGCCCGGATAACTCATCAAGTAGCCCGCCGCCTCCCCCACCACCAGGCCGCGCCGGTGCTCGCGGGTGGTGAGCGTGCAGGTACCGGCCCCCTCCACGGTGATCTCGCCCTCGCTCCCGGTGATCCGAAAGAGCACCTCGGGGGCCAGCGAGGCACTGGTGAGCAAGGCGTCGAGACTCGCCACCACCCCCGATTCGAACCGCACCAGCGACCGCACCAACGACTCGGTGCGCATCCCTGGGAACGGGTGTCCGAGATCACCAACCACCTCCACCACCTCGCCCAGCAGCATTCGCAACGGCCGCAACCAATGGGAGCACGTGTCGATGGCCAAACCCCCGCCGGCCTGCACCGGGTCGAACCGCCACGGGTCCTCCCCGCCATAGAAATCCGCCAGCGGCGGGATGAAGGCGCACGCTCGCGCCGTCACCACCTCGCCGATAGCTCCCTCCGCCACCAGGCGGGCGGCGGTTATCACCTCGGGCCAGTACTGGGCATTTTCCGCCACCATGAACACCGTGTCCGCCTCGGCCGCCGCCGCCACGATCCGGTCACAGGCGTCCACGGTGGGCGCCATTGGTTTCTCCAACAACACATGCAACCCGGCGGCGAAACAGCGCAGGGTGATCTCCTCGTGCAGATGATGCGGCAACATCAGATCCACCGCGTCGAAGGTGCCCGAGGCGATGGCATCGTCGAGCGACGAATAGGCCACCGCCCCGGTCAGGGCCGCCATGGCCTCGGCGCGGGCCGGGTGGATATCGACCGCCGCCACGATGTCGATCGGGGCCCCGCTTTCCTCAATGGCCCAGCGGTGTAGTTCGGCAATCGCCCCACACCCCACCAGCGCTACCTGCACCCGATCCGTCATGCGATCCCCTCGGCCACCACAGCATTGTCGCGGCAATAGTTGGCGAAACGTTGTTCCACGCTGGCGACGCTGATCCCGGCGTCGTCGAGCGAATACTGGTGATGGCCGTGCCCACCGCGGGGATGGTCGGCCAGGTACTGCTGCGCCGCCGCCTCTGCCTCAACCGACAGGTCGCCACCGAAGTGTCGGTGAATGGAGCGCACGGCGGCGATGGGGTCGGCCGCCAGATCGGTGTAGTGCAGATCCATGATCGCCACGTCACCCCGACGCTGCCGGAAGTCGCCCAGGTGATCCACCATCTCCCCCAACATCCGCATCCACAGCGGTCCCCACCAACTCGTGGTGTCCAAATCGTTGGTGAGCGAGTTGGGAAAAGCGGTGGTGGACAAACTCACCGACGACGGCACCGTGCGCAACGGATCGCGGTGCAGCACCACAATGCGCGCGTCGGGATAGGTGGCTACCAGTGCGTCGAGCCCCAGCAAATGACCCGGCGCCTTCAGCACCCATCCCCCCGGGGCCTCGGACTGCAATACCTGCAGGGCCTGACGGTGAAAGGCATAGGCCGGAGTGAGATCGGCGGAGAGATACCAATCCACGTAACTCGGCAGGTGAAACAACCCCAGCCAGTCCTGGCTGCGGAACGCCTGACCCAGTAAGGCCACACACTCCGTGGGCCCGTCGCCCGGCTCCCAGTGGATCGCTTTGAGGCTCGGCACCATGGCGTAGGTGGTGTCCATCACCTCCACCCACCGGGCGATGCGCGCGTCGCTCGTGAAGGTGGCGGTCTGCGGTGGCGGCACGCTGTCTAAGGCTTCCCATTTCATCAGCGCTCGCTGTGCCGGATCGGTGGCCAACAGTTCCAGCAGGATCGTGGAGCCGGTTCGCAGCATCCCCACCACCACCAACGGGGCCACCACCGGGGCGTCGGCCACCGCGGGGTGACGATTGATCCAGTCGATCACCCCCAACCGGTTCCGCAGTCGCTCACCCACCCAACTCTCGAACAGGTCCACGCCGAACCCGTTGAGATCAGCCTCGCGGCGGGCGGCGGCCACGAGTACCTCGAGCCCATCACGCCAGGCGTAAGGGCCCATCTCCGAGAGGCCGGTGGTCTCTACCGCCTGGGCCACCAACCCCTCGACGGAGGTCACCCCCCTACGCACCGGCACTCCGGCGCCCCAGGGTGGCGATCTGCGTGCGCAGCCAGCCCGTCTCCCAAAAGTTCTGGCCCTCCACCTCGGCCAGCAACCCGTGGTGGGCGGCGAGCAAGGTGGCGATCACCTCGGGGTCCTCCGGGGCCACCTGCTCGGCGATCTCGGCCAGATGTAGGGCTTCCACCAGCTCACCGGCGTCGATACGAGCCTGCGCCCGGGCCAGCATCGGGCCGATGCCACCGGCCAAGGCCACCAGATCCGGCGCCACCGCGGCGGCCGGGACCGGATACAACTCGGTGGTGGAACGGGCGTGAAACCACCCGGCGTAGCTCTCCCAGATCGCGCGTACGGCCCAGCCGATTTTCCCGTAGCCCTCCCCGAGGCTCAGTTCCTCCGGCAGCCGCACTTCGGCCATCAAGGTCCACAAATCGGTGCCGCGATTCATCCCCGCCAGCACCTGGTCGTGCAGTTCCCGCACGGCCGCGCCGATCCGCACCAGTTCGGCATCAATCACGGCGGCCCCCGCGATCGGCCCGAAGTGGCCCGTGAGCAGCAGTGAGGGCCGCAACGCCCGCACCCGCTCCAACGACTCCAAAAACGGCTCCACAAACCGGTAACGATCCCCGCGCATGGTCACCAGGTTCGGCACGTGCCCGAACAACGCCGAGAACAGGTTCCCCACGAACGCCACCCCATGATCCGGGAGCCATACGCACGCCGAGTCGATTGTCTCGCCACCGGGCACCGAGAGCATCTCCAGCCTCAGGCCCCCCAGCTCCACCTCGAGCCGGTCGCGGAAGGTGAGCGTGGGCGTCGGCTGCGACTGAGTGGGCACCCCGTCACCGGCATGGGCTCGGATGAAGCGATCAGCCGCCGCCACGGCGTCCATCCAATACGGCATCGACCGCCGCACTCGGAAGGCGTGGATGCGGGCATCATCGGCTTGGCAGGCTGCGTTGGCCTCCTGGGCCACCACCTCGGTTCCCTCGTCGAGGAACCGATCCACTCCCCCCACATGGTCCACATGGCCCTGGGTGAGCAACACGTAACGGATCGGACCGTCGTCGACGGTGTCGTAGAGAGACCGATGGATCGGCCCTTCGAACCCCATGCCCGTGTTGATGACCACGCGCCCGGCCGGGGTCACGATCAAGAAACTGTTCGATAACCCCTCCGACATCCAGATCGACAGCCCGTCACCAACCTCGCCGAGACGAGCGATGAGCGTGGCAGCCTCCGCCCCGGCCGCTTTGATCTGGAACCCGGTGGGTCGGCTCTGCACCAGATCACTGGCCACGACGACCTCCCGAGGGAACCGCATCCGGATCGACGGCGCCATGCATCATCAATCGCATCACCTCGGCGCGGTACCGCTCCGACCCACCCACCACGAGGCCCCGATCGGCCAAGGCGCTCCATAACAGCACCCCCGCCAGGTTGATCACGGCCAACACCTCAGGGTCGATCCCGGAACGTCCCAGTGGTCCTCCCGCCAGCAGACGCATCATCGCCACCTCCGTAGCGAGCAGATCGAGTGCCGCCGCGCTGGGTTCGGTTCCAAGCAGGGAGCGCAACGTCTGCCGGGCCCGATCGGGGTCGCTCACCAACCGATCCACCACCGCCTCTACCCCGGCCTGCAGCGAGGCCGGGTGCAGGCCTTCGGCCAGCGCCACGTCGAGCCGCGCCACCAATCGGTCGCTGACCGCCCACAACAGGTCGTCGCGCGTGCCGTGGTGGCGGTGCACCGTGGTTCGGTTCACACCACTGGCCCGGGCCACCGCGGCCATCGTTACCTCGTCCGGGCCGCCCTGTTCGAACAGCGCGCAGGCGGCGTCGATAATACGATCGCCCACGGCGGTCCAGTCGCGTCGTCGCGGGGCGGCTTCGGGTTGCAGCAAGGTTATCCCCATATCTGCAACATAGTGTTGCAGATAATCCGGTGCCTCGCTACGGTACCGACGTGCTTTCTCCTGAACTACTGGCGGACCTTCGCCCCATCACCGACGACGAAGTGGCGACCTTCGAGCGCGACGGCGTGGTCCACCTCACCGGGGTTCTGAATCCTGCCCTGCTCGCCGCTATGGCCGAACCACTCGAAGCGGTGCTCGCCAGCCCTGAGGTCGCCGACCTTGGCGCGATGGTGGGCGGCACCGACGGCACCTTCGCCGCCGGCACCGATCACTTCCGCACCCAGCCCGACTTCGCCGCCTTCTCCTGTCGGTCGCCCCTGCCGTCGATCGCGGCGGTCTTGTTGCGCAGCCAATCGCTATGGCTCGTGGAAGACAGCGTGCTCGTGAAGGAACCCGGCAGCCCGCACCGCACCCAGTTCCACACCGACCTCGGGTACTTCCACCTACGCGGTACCCAGATCTGCACCACCTGGGCCCCCCTCGACCACGCGGGACCCGCCTCGGGCATGGTGCAGTACCTGCCCGGCTCTCACCGCTGGACCCAAGATTTCCGCCCCAACTACTTCGTGGACCCCGAACCGCTCGCCGACACCCTGGGCGAAGTGGTCCCCGACATCCTCGCCGATCCGGCCCTGGCCGAAGCCCTGATCACCTTCGAGGTAGCACCGGGCGATGTGGTGATTCATCACGCCCGCACGATCCACGGCGGCCCCGCCAACACCTCCGCCACCCGCCGGCGGGCCATTTCGGTGCGTTACGGCGGCGACGACGTGCGGCACTTCCGCAAAATCGGTGTTCCCGCCACCCGCTGGCAACTAGCGGCGCTACAGGGCACACCCCTCGCCGACCCGGATTGGCCGCAGGTGCACCGCCCCCGCCCACCCCGGGCGTCGGCGGCCTCGGGCCTTCCCACCTGACCCCCATGCCGGTAGCCTTCGGACGGCGTGGGCCACAGCGACGGCAACCGGCCGTTCCTTGTAAGAACTAGCGGGCACTTCATGAAAACCAGTCGATTCGGCATCACCGGCATCATCGTGGTGGGCGCCTTGGCGATCTCCACCCCCGTGGGGTCATCCACCCCCGAGCCCACCGTCGGGGCACATAACGCAGTAGTGGCCCACTGGACTCCTGCTCGGATCGATGCCGCCGCCCCTCGCGATTTCGCCGTGGACCGGCGCGGCCTCAGTTACCTGAAGAAGAAGGACGGGTCGCTGGAGCCCCACGGCCACAGCCGACCCCAACTCTACGCTACGACCACCCCGTCGCAACCTGCCCCCGCCCCGCGGGGAATCGCTCCCACCGCCGCCGATGTTACCGGCCCGGTGGTGACCGACCTCAGTCCGGCTGCGGGGGCCACCATCGGCGCCAGCGCTACCTTCAGCGCCACCGTGACCGACACCACTGGCGTGAAGTCGGTGACCTTCAAGACCGTGTCGCCTAGCGGCCGGACGCAGTCTTTCGCCGCAACCGCCAGTGGCAGTACCTACCGCGCCACGATCTCTGGCTTCACCACCGGCACCTGGCGTTGGTTCGTGGTCGCCCGAGACACCAACCGCAAGTCGAACACCACCACCACCGCCAGCGTTACCTTCGCCGTCAACACCGGCGGCGGCGGCGGCAGCACCAACGTGGCCAACTCGGCCTGGCTCAAGGTCGGTGCCGTGCAGAACGCCGCTGGACGCATCTATTTCGAGATGCCTACCACTGCCTCGCAAACCTCCTGGAACGGCTACGTATGCTCAGGCACGGTGGCCACCGACAGCACCACCGGACGATCGGTGATCATCACCGCTGCCCATTGCGTGTACGACGACGTGAATAAGGCCTTCGCCCGCAACGTGTTGTTCATCCCCAACCAGGTAAACACCACCGGCACCGGCACCGACTACGACTGCAACAACGACCCGCTCGGGTGCTGGACCCCAAGTTTTGGGGTGGTGGACACCGACTGGACCACCCGCACGTTCCCCTCCAACATCCCCTGGGACTACGCCTACTACGTAGTGAGCGACACGGGTGCGCACAGCGGCACCCCGGTGGCGAACTCGGCCTTGGACGTTACGGCGGGGAGCCTGGCCGTACAGTTCACCGCACCCACTGTCGGTACCTTCACCGACGCCCTGGGGTACTCCTACAGCCAGGACCCCAAATTCATGTATTGCGCCGAGGCACTAGCCCGCGAAAATAGCTACAGCGGCTGGTGGCTCGGGCAGTGCGGTCTTTCCGGCGGCGCCTCCGGCGGCCCGTGGATGGCCGATGCGAGTGTGGGCAACGGCCCCATCACCTCCGTGAACTCCTGGGGCTACACCAACCAGCCAGGCATGGGTGGCCCTAGCCTGGCGGGTACGAGCGCCAGTTGCCTCTTTGATATCGGCAACGCCCAAGCCTTCAATCCTCCCAACCGGGGAATTGCTGGCTGCTAGAACTGCTTCGTGACCACCGCCGAAGCGCCAAGGGTCCGCTACCGCACCCTCGTGTGGGATAGCGACCGCTGGAACGGTTTTACGTTTCGAGACAACGACATCGTGATCAGTACGCCGCCGAAGTGCGGCACCACCTGGATGCAGATGCAGTGCGCCCTGCTCCTGTTTCGCACACCGATTCTCCCGCAGCCCCTGGCCCAACTCTCCCCGTGGCTCGACATGAATACTCGTCCGATCGCCGAGGTCTTTGAGGACCTCACTACCCAAACCCACCGTCGATTCATCAAGACCCACACCCCCCTCGACGGCCTGCCCTGGGATGAGCGCGTTACCTACCTTCACGTGGCGAGGGACCCTCGCGACGTTGCGATGTCGTGGCAACATCATCTTTCGAACATCGACAACGACCGATTTATCGCAGCCCGGATCAACGCCGTAGGCCTCGACGATCTGGCCGAGCTAGGTCTCGACGGCACCGCCGCCGCCGCCCTCTCCGATGATCCTGAGGAACAGTTCTGGCAATGGATGGAGCACCGGGAAGATGCCGTCTCGAGATCGGGGCTCAGTGATCTCGTGCACCACAGCGCCACCTTCTGGGATCGTCGGGACGCCACCAACATCCACCTCTTCCATTACGCCGATCAGCGAGCCGACCTAGCGGGCCAGATGGACCGACTGGCCACCGCCTTGGCCGTGAGGCCCCCCACCCCCGACCTCGTAGAGGCCGCCCAGTTCGATGCGATGAAAGCCCGAGCCGATGAGCTGGTCCCCAACTCGGACACCCCGTTCTGGAAGACCAGTGGCGGTTTCTTCAACCGAGCGGGCGCCGGGCTCTGGCGCGACCTCATCGGCGACGAAGCTCTGATGCGGTATCAAGCCGCCCTCGCTGCCAACACCAGCGATGCCGAACTGATCGCCTGGCTCCACAACGGCTGAGGGCGCTAGCCACCCCGACCCCACCCGGGCTCGGCTCACTTCGCCACCGGCCATCCTCTAGGCCAGAATCAAGGGATGAACACGGCCAAGTTGCGTGTCGCCCAGATCCACATGTGGACCATCGGCGACTATCCGGTTATTGCTCGGCACCTACTCCCCATCAGCCGCATCGCCGTGAAGGCGGTAGATCCGCAACCGGGCGAGTCGGTGCTCGACGTTGCCGTGGGCACCGGCAACGCGGCCATCCTGGCCGCCAAGGCCGGCGCCAAAGTAACCGGAATCGACATTACCCCCGCCCAGATCGATCGGGCCCGGGAACACTGCAAGGCCGAGGGCGTGCGAGTGGACCTTCAGGTGGGAGATGCCGAGCACCTCGACATTCCCGACGAGAGCATGGACGTGGTCCTCAGCGTCATGGGCTTGATCTTTGCCCCCGACTTCATCGCCGCCACTCGGGAGCTGGCCCGGGTGTGTCGGCCGGGCGGCCGAGTGGCGATCACGGCCTGGGCGGCCAACAGTTGGTCGGCGACCTGGCGGGAAAAGGTGGCCCACCTCAGCGCGCCCGCCGCTGGCCCGACGCCGGATGAATGGGGGGACCCCGTCGTGGCCATCGACCGCCTCGGCTCCGCGGGCCTCAGCGCCAAGGTGGAACAACGAAACTTTGCCTGGCGGTTCCCC
This sequence comes from Acidimicrobiia bacterium, assembly GCA_009694375.1. Taxonomy (NCBI): domain Bacteria; kingdom Bacillati; phylum Actinomycetota; class Acidimicrobiia; species Acidimicrobiia bacterium. The sequence continues at coordinate 2,060 of SHVB01000034.1, read as the reverse complement.
TCCCCCCAGGCCGCCTTGGAAACCTTCCTCACCGCGGCGGGGCCCTTCGTGAGCTTCATGGAAACGCTGGAGTCTCACGACAAGGTCGACGAAGGCCAACGCCTTCTCCTTGAGGCCATCGAGGAGACCAACGTGGCCAACGACGGCTCCTGCACGCTCCCGGCTCCCTACCTCCTCATGACCGCTACCCGCTGAGCGCCGAGAAGAACCGACCATCTGGTGCTTCCCTGATGCCGGAGTCAGCCCACGTTGCGGTGGTGGGCGGCGGTCCCGCCGGGCTGATGGCCGCCGAAGTGCTGGCCACCGCCGGGCTGGCCGTGACCGTGTTCGAACGCATGCCCACGGTGGGTCGCAAACTCCAGGTGGCCGGGCGAGGCGGCCTCAACCTCACCCATAGCGAAGGTCGGGAGGCGTTCCTCGATCGGTACGGCCCGGCGCGTCCGTACCTTACCGCCGCCCTCGAAGCCTTCGATCCCGCCGCGCTGCGAGCCTGGGCGGATGGCCTGGGCCAACCCACCTTCGTGGGGAGCAGCGGACGAGTTTTCCCTGAAGGCTTTCGCGCCACTGCCCTCCTGCGGGCCTGGCTGACCCGGCTCGGGTCGCTTGGGGTGGAACTACGCACCCGCCACCACTGGAACGGATGGAACCCCGAGGGCGCCCTCACCTTCACCGATCCCAACGGTGATCCACGGGTGGTGGCCGCCGAGGCCAGCGTGCTCGCCCTGGGCGGGGCGAGCTGGCCGCGCACGGGATCCGACGGGGCCTGGACCGCCCCGCTCCGAGCCGCCGGAATCGAGGTACGCCCCTGGCGGCCGGCCAACAGCGGCTGCATCGTGGGCTGGAGCGAGGTGTTCAGCCACCGCTTCGCCGGTACCCCCGTGAAAGACGTCACCGTCGGCCATCGCGGTACGTCCGCCCACGGCGATCTGATGATCACCACCGATGGCCTGGAGGGAAGCCCGGTCTACGCGCTGTGTCCGGCGCTGCGCGCCACCCTCGATGCGGGCACCCCGGCCCGAGTCGAACTCGACCTGTTCCCCCATGCCACCCCGGCTGAGGTGGTGGCTCGCCTGGAGCGACGCCGACCCACCGATTCGGTGGCCACCGCCCTCGCCCGATGCGGCCTGTCCCCGGTGAGCATCGGGCTCCTTCGAGAGGCCACCGCTAACCGCCCGCCGTCCGCCCCCGGCCCCCTCGCCGCCCTCCTGCAAGCCCTCCCTTTCAGCGTCACCGCCTCCCAGCCGATTGGCCGCGCCATCTCCAGTGCCGGCGGCGTAGCCCTATCGGCGGTAGACCAATCCGCCATGCTGCGAGGCCGGCCCGGCACCTTCGTGGCGGGCGAAATGCTCGACTGGGAGGCCCCCACCGGCGGCTACCTCCTGCAGGGGGCCTTCAGCACCGGCGTGGCCGCCGCCGAGGGTGTCCTCGCCTGGCTCGCTACCCTTCGGCGGTGACCGATCAGCCCATGGAGGAAATTACCCACGGCGACACGACGTGGCGCTTCGACGTGGACTTCCTCGAATCCCACTGGACGTGCCTTTTTGGAAAGGGATGCCTCGGGATCCTGGCCGAGCCGAGTGAGCACCTCGGCCAAGGCTGTTGCTCGGTGGGCGCCCAACTCGACGGCGACGATGAAGCCCGCATGATTTCAGCGCTGGGGGCCACCCTCGATCCGGAACGATTTCAGCACCACGCCATCGCCGCCCGGGACGGCGTCTTTACCGATGCCAGCCACACCGCCACCGCCGTGGTCGACGGCGCCTGCATCTTCCTCAACCATCCCGGCTTCGCCGGGGGGGCCGGGTGTGCGTTGCACCTTGCCGCCATCGACGCCGACGAATCGCCCATCGAATGGAAACCGTCGGTGTGCTGGCAGTTGCCGATCAAGGTGGACTGGGAACCGGGCCCCCACAACAGTGAGGTGGCCACGGTCCGGCGTTGGACTCGCGCCGACTGGGGCGAAGACGGCGAGCCCATGGCGTGGTGCTGCACCGAGGGCGAGCGCGCCTACGGGGGTGAGCACAGGGTGCTCGACTCGCTGGGCGCTGAGATCGAGGCGC
>SHVB01000033.1 GCA_009694375.1 Acidimicrobiia bacterium | reverse complement strand
TACGCGGCGTGGGCGGTGGGCAAGTGGCACCTCACGCCGGAAGACGAAGAGCACCTCGGGGCTCGCCGCGACCGCTGGCCGTTAGGCCGCGGCTTCGAACGCTTCTACGGGTTCTTCCCCGGTGAGACGCATCAGTTCGTGCCCGCCCTGGTGCACGACAGTCATTATGTGGAACCGCCTCGCTCCTACGACGACGGCTACCACCTCACCGAAGACCTCGTGGACCATGCCATTGAGTACCTCGAGGATCTCCGCAACGTGGATGTGGATAAGCCCTGGCTTCTCTACCTGGCCACCGGGGCCTGCCATTCGCCGCATCAAGCCCCCGCCGCCTGGCTGGATCGCTACCGCGGTCACTTCGAGCAGGGGTGGGACCATGCCCGCCAGGTGGCGCTGACCCGGCAGAAGGCCGAGGGCCTGCTGCCGGCTCACACCGAGTTGTCGCCCCGTCCCGACTGGGTGCCGGCCTGGGAGGATCTGTCGCCGGTGGAGCGGCGCGTCTACGCGCGTTACATGGAGGCCTTCGCGGCGTATCTGTCGCACACCGACCACGAACTCGGTCGGCTGGTCGACCGTCTCGACACCCTCGGCGAGTTGGACAACACCGTGATCGTGCTGCTGTCGGACAACGGTGCCTCCTCCGAGGGTGGCCCCACCGGCTCGCTCAACGACGCCCGGGTGTGGAACGCGCTGCCTTCCACGGTGGAGGAGGCCGACGAACGAATCGACGAGATCGGAGGGCCGCGGCTGCACAACAACTACCCGTGGGGGTGGACGGTGGCGGGCAACACACCCTTCCGGCGCTGGAAGCGCGAGACCCACGAGGGGGGAGTGGCCGATCCGCTCATTGTGCATTGGCCGGCCGGCCTCCCGGCGCGCGGTGAGGTGCGATCGCAGTATGTCCATGCCATCGATCTCGCCCCCACGTTGCTCGATCTCATCGGCATCGAGGCGCCCGCCGTGGTGGCCGGGGTAGCGCAACGACCGCTCGATGGCGTGAGTATTGCGTCCACCTTCGCCAGCGCCGATGCCCCCGAGTGCCACACGACGCAGTACTACGAGATGTTCGGCTGCCGGGCGTTGTACGACGCCGGCTGGAAGGCGGTGACCTACCAGGAGATCCAGGTAGAGGCACCGGGGCTCGAGGAGGTGGTGTGGGAGCTCTACGACCTGCGGGCCGATCCGTCGGAATGCCACGACCTCGCCGCCGCCCACCCCGAACGACTCGCTACCATGATCGACCGCTGGTGGGAGGAAGCGGAGCGCAATGGGGTGCTGCCGCTGGACAACCGTCCCTTCTCCGAACTGGTCTTCGGTCGCACGAGTTCGATCCCGCCGCGCTCGCAGTACACCTATTGGCCGGGGCGCTCCCCGGTACCGGAGAACGTGGCGGTCAACGTGCGGGCGCGGGCGCACACGATCAGCGCCTACCTCACGGTGGAACCGGAGACCGAGGTGCTCGAAGGCGTATTGGCGGTGCAGGGTTCGGTGCTGGGCGGCTGGTCGTTTCATCTGCTGGCCGATGGGCGGCTGTGCTACGTGCACAATCTGCTTGGCTGGCGGCTCTACCGCATCGAGGCCCCACTGGTGTCTCTGGCGCCGGGCGATCATGTGTTGACCTTCCGCTTCACCCCACCGCGGGCCGAACTGCTCGTGGACGGCGTGGTGGTGGCCAGCGGTGAGATTCGCCGCTCGGTGTGGAGCCGTTTTTCCCTCACCGGGGCGGGCCTTTCGGCGGGATGGTCCCCTGACTTCTCGCCGGCCGACGGCGATTACCGGGGCCGCTTCGAGTGCACCGCCACCCTGGATCGGGTGGTGATCGAGGTGGATGGTGTCCCCCTGGTGGACCCGGAGCAGGAGGCCCAGCATTTTTTGGCGACCCAGTGATGGGTGGTTAGTGGGGAATGTCGTGGCGGCCGAGCTTCCGGGCGGCGGTGGGGATGAACGGCTCGGGGGTAAAGGGGCCGGTGGCGACCGACGAGATCTCGATTTCGCGCAGCACCATGTTGCCCGGCAACGAATCGAGCCATTGCACGGTGCGGGCCACGTCGTCGGCGGCGAGGGCATGCATGGGGAAGTGCACGTCGTCGAGCATCGGGGTGGCCACCGGGCCGGTGGTGACCAGGTGCACGCTGATGCCGTCGCGTTCCACTTCTTGGGCCAGGGCACCGGCGAAGGCCCCGAGGCCCGCTTTGGAAGCCGAATAGGCCGACTTTCCCGGTTGGGGGGCGTGGGCAGACGACGACGACAAGAACACGATGCGGCCGCCGACCGGCATCACCGGCAACACTGCCTGGGTTACCACGAAGGCCGAGGTGAGGTTGGTGCGCAGCACCGCTTCGAAGGCGGCCAGCGATTCCTTGCGGACGAAGGTGCCATCGAGCACCCCGGCGGCGTGCACCAGCAGGTCTACCCGGCCGGCGGCTGTCACCACGGCGGCGAAGGCGACGGGGTCGGTGCTGTCGCCGGCCCGGTAGCGAGCCCCGAGGGTCTCGGCGGCGGCCTGTAAGCGGGCGGGGTGGCGGGCGGTGAGCACCACGTCGTAGCCCTGTTCCAGGAGCCGTCGCCCGCAGGCCAGGCCAATGCCGCCGCTACCCCCGGTAATGATCGCTACCCTCGGGCCGCCCTCCATAGACAAGGATCCTAACTATGTACGACCTCGACGGGATCGACGTGGCGCGGGACGGACCGGTGCGGCGGGTCACTCTCAACCGGCCGACCACGCTCAACGCCATCACCGAAGACCTCCACGCCCAGTTCGTGGCGTTGTGGGGGGAGGTGGAACGGGACGACGCGTGCCGTGCGGTGGTGCTCACCGGAGCCGGCAAGGCCTTCAGCGCCGGAGGGAGTTACGAGGATTTCGAGCGCCGCCGGGTGGACCTGGAGGTGCGGCGGGAAAGCCTGCACCTGGCCCGTCGGCTGGTGGAAGAGATGCTCAACGTGTCGGTTCCGGTGGTGGCGGCGGTGAACGGGGCGGCGGTGGGCCTGGGCTGCACGATCGTGACGCTGTGCGACATCGTGTTCATGGCGCAGGACGCGTTCTTGGCCGACACGCATGTGTCGGTGGCCCTCGTGGCTGGCGATGGTGGGGCGCTGACCTGGCCGGCCATGACGAGTCTGTTGCGGGCCAAGCAGTACCTCCTCACCGGTGACCGTCTCTCCGCCGACGACGCGGTGGAACTGGGTATGGCCAACTTCGCGGTGCCCGCCGAGGAACTTCTGGAGCAGGCCACCGCCTACGCCCACCGTCTGGCCGCTCAGCCCCCCCAGGCGGTTCAAGCCACCAAGGCGCTGCTGAATCAGCACCTCAAAGCCAACGCCGATCACATACTGCGCGAGGGGCTCGCCGCCGAGAGTGCGTCGCATGACACCCCTGAGTACCGGGCCATCGGGGAGCGGTTGAAGGGGTTAGACCGAGCGGAGTGAGTGGCGGCGCTCGGTGAGGATGCGATGGAGGGCATCGCCGAGGAAGAGGTCGCGACCTTCGTCGGACAACGGCAGTTGTCGGGCGGCGGTGAGGGCCTTGGCGGCGGGGATCACCGGATGGTCGGAGGCAAACAGCACCCGGCCCCGGCCCCGGGAGGAGTCCATGAACTTCACCAGCGCCGCGTCCATGTAGGTGGCGAGGTAGGCCGAGGTCATGAGGTACAGCGACGGCCACTTGAGCATGTACTGGATGAGCAGCGCCTCGTAGGGGTGGCCCATGTGAGCCCCGATCACGGTGAGGCCGGGGAAGTCGATCAGCACGTCTTCCAACAGCACCGGGTCCTGACAGCGCGAGCGCACCTGCGGGCCGGGGATGCCGATGTTGATCGACACCGGTAGGGCGAGTTCCTCGCAGGCGGCGTAGATGGGGTAGTAGAGGCGGTGGTTCAGTTCGTACTGCTCCACCAGTGGGGTGATCCGCACCATGACTACGTCGGGGTGTTGTGCCAGTTCCCGGATACGGGCCACGTTGCGACCGGGTTTTGCGGCCCGCTCCACGGTGGGGGACACGAGGAAGCGGCCGGGGTACTGCTCGGCGATGGCCAGGAAATCTTCGGCGGCGTACCCACCGATCCGGTGGGTACGCTCCGGGTCCGATAGGCCGCTGGTGAGCACCCCGATGTCGATGCCCGCTTCGTCCAACGCCGTCAGCAGGCCCTCGGCGGTGGGACTCTTGGCCAGGTCTGAGCCAAACAACTCGACCACGCCCTGTTGCGAATCCTTCGCCACCCAGCGGGCCGCAAAGGCTTCGGGGATCAAGTTCACCCAACCGTCCACGATCATGGGCGGAGCGTACCTGACGCCACTGTCAGAAGAGCCGCCAACGAGTACGATCTGGACATGCCTGATCTCGGGTTCCGGCCCTTCGACGCCGACAACCACTACTACGAAGCGGAAGATGCCTTCACCCGCTACATCGAACCGTCCATGGCCAAGCGGTGTATGCAGTGGGCCGTGATCAACGGCAAGCCCCGGCTCCTGGTGGGCGGGAAGGTCAACAAGTTCATCCCCAACCCCACCTTCGATCCGATTGCCGCACCGGGGAGCCTCGAGGACTACTTCCGGGGGCGCAATGAGGGGGGCATCGATCTCAAGACGATGTTTGGCGAACTTGCCCCCATCGCCGATCACCCCGGCTACCGGGAACGAGCGGCCCGCCTGGCCCTTCTCGACGAGCAGGGGATGGATGGTGCGCTGCTGTTTCCCACCCTCGGGGTGGGTATGCAGGAAGCCCTGCGCCATGACATCCCCGCCCTGCACGCCGCCTTCACCGCCTTCAACCGCTGGCTGGATGACGACTGGGGCTTCGACGGTGGCGACGGTCGCCTCTACGCTGCCCCCATGATCACCCTGGCCGACGCCAGTTTGGCGGCGGCCGAAGTGCAACGGGTGCTTGAGGGCGGGGCCCGCATCGTGGTGATGATTCCTGGTCCGGTGCCCGACGGCGATGGCTACGTGTCGCCCGGCCATGCCAAGTTCGATCCGGTGTGGGGTCTGCTCAATGAGGCGGGTATCCCGGTGGCTTTGCACGCCGGGCTGAGCGGGGTATCGCGCTACGGCAAGTTGTGGGGGGTGGGCGGCGACGCCGGGGCTGGTGGCTTCGAGGGCTTCAAGCACGCCGTGTTCCCGCTGGTGGCCTTCCAGGACCGCAGCATCTCCGACACCTTCGCGGCCCTGATCTGTCATGGGGTACTAGAGCGCTTTCCGAACCTGCGCCTGGCGTCGATCGAGAACGGTGCCATGTGGGTCCCGGATCTCCTGCGCAATCTGGCCGACGCCCGCGGCAAGATGCCGTTCTCGTTCCAGGAACACCCGGTGGAACAATTCACCCGCCAGGTGTGGGTGGCGCCGTACTACGAGGACGACATGGATCGTCTGAAAGATGCGCTGGGCATTCGCCGATTGCTGTTCGGCTCAGACTTCCCCCACACCGAGGGCCTGCCCGAACCCACCAGTTTCGTGCAGGACATCCCCACCTTTGACGCCGATGAAACCAAGATCATGATGCGAGACAACGTGCTGGAACTGCTCACCCCGCAGCCGGCATAGGTTGCCTCAGGGGCGGCGCTGCTCGTCGGCGAAGGCCACCGTGGCGGCGAAGAAGCCGTCGATGTCGCTCGTCTTCATCTCCACGATGGGCAACATGTCGGGCAGGTACGCCTCGAAGGCGTCGCCCTCGATGGCCGCCATGATGCCTAGGCCCACCGACTCGGCCGTTTCGAACGGGCCATCAAAGAGGGGGGCGTCGTTGCCCGGTTGCTCCCAGATCTCCGTGGCGATGGCGCCGGGGAGGATGAGGCGCACGTCGACACCGGTGTGGCACAGGTCGAGGGCCATGGATTCGCTCCAACCGGTGAGGGCGAACTTCGAGGCGCAGTAGGCCGCCTCGCCGGGAATGCCCACCCGGCCGCCGAAACTGCCCACGTTCACGATCATCCCGTGGTCGCGTTCAAGCATCCGGGGCAACACCGCCAGGGTCAGGCGCACCGGCGACTCGAAGTTCATCAGCATTGTCTGCTGCACTTCGGCCACGGTGATTTCCTGGGCGAGTCGTCGCTTGGGGATGGCGGCATTGTTCACCACGATGTCGAGGCCGTCCATGTCGTCCCACGCCTGCAGGACGGCCCTCTCAGCCTCCTCAGGATCGCTGAGGTCGGTGACGTACATACGCGAGGCGGGGGTGTGCTGCTGGCATTGTTCCAGCACCGCCACGAGGCGGTCGGCGCGGCGGGCCACGATGCCCACGGTGGCGCCGCGCTCGGCCAGTAGCGGGGCCAGGGCCGCCCCGATCCCCGAGGATGCTCCGGTGAGAAGAACCTTGCTACCCGCAAGTCGCATGGCTGCACGCTACCGGAGGGGAGGTTCTTGCACCGGGGTGGTGCGATCTCGACGGGCGGGGGGCAGGCCTAGAAGCGGTCGGGCGCGTCGCGGCCGTCGAGGTCGGCATTGGCGCGAGCGCGGCTGAGTAGGTCTTCGATCACCAAGCCCGCGCCAGCCGCATCGCCGGCGAGGTTGGTGCCCTCGGGACCGCGATGCCAGCCCTCGGCGATGGCGATGGTCTCACCGCGCACGTCGAAGACGCGCCCGGTGACCTCGCGGCTGAGCGGGCTGGCGAGCCAGGTGGCCACCGTGGCCACCCACCGAGGTGAGATGGCCTCGCGTACCTCCTCGGTGATGTTGTCGGCGCCGCCCATGAGTGGCTCGACCAGGCGGGTGAGGGCGGTGGGGGCGAGGCAGTTGGAGGTGACGCCGAGCCGGGCGAGTTCGAGGGCGGCGACGAGGGTGAAGCCCGCGATACCGGCTTTGGCGGCGGCGTAGTTGGTCTGCCCGGCGTTGCCGTAGAGGCCCGAGGGCGATGAGGTGTTGATGATGCGGGCGTCGACCGGCTCGCCGGCCTTGGACTGCTCGCGCCAGTAGGCGGCGGCGTGGCGGGTGGGGCAGAAGTGACCTTTCAGATGCACGCTGACGATGTCGTCCCACTCTGCTTCGGACATCGAGAAGATCATGCGGTCGCGCAAGATACCGGCGTTGTTGACCAGCACATCGAGGCGCCCGAAGGTGTCGATGGCTTGGCGCACCATGGCCCCGGCGTCCTCGAAGTTGGTGATGTCGGCCCCGTTCACCACCGCTTGGCCGCCCATCGCCACGATCTCGGCCACCACCTCATGGGCGGGGCCCGGGTCGGCCCCGGAGCCATCGGGCTGGGCACCGAGATCGTTCACTACCACCGCCGCGCCCTCGGTGGCGAGCATCAGAGCGTGTTCCCGTCCGATGCCTCGCCCCGCCCCGGTCACGATCGCTACCCGTCCGTCGCAGATTCCCATGTCATCCCCCATGCCGTGTCCAACCGTGGCGTCACCTTAGTGACGGACCGATCCTCAGCGGCCCTTCCACACTGGGTCGCGATGCTCGGCGAAGGCTTGTGGCCCCTCGATAGCGTCTTGCGACGAGAAGATCGTCCCCGCCAAGTCGCGTTCGATCTGGTACGCCTCGCGCTGGTCTACCGCCAGGCCCCGCAGCACGCTCTCTTTGGTGGCCTGGATAGCGAGGGGCGCGTTGACGGTGATGCGCGCCGCCCACTGCAGTGCCCGTTCGGCGAGTTGGTCGACGGGCACGATCTCGTTGAGCAGTCCGAGTTCGAGCGCCCGGGCGGCGGGGAAGGCTTCGGCGGTGAGGAGGAACTCCATGGCCGCCGGGTAGGCCAGTTGCCGGGGGAGTCGCACGGTGGTGCCACCCCCGGCGAACAGGCCGCGCTTGGGTTCCATCACCCCGAAGGTGGCCCGCTCGGTAGCGAGGCGGATGTCGATGCCGCCGAGCATCTCCATGCCTCCGGCCACACAGGGCCCGTCCACCGCCGCGATGATGGGTTTGTAGATCTTCAGGCTGCGCAGCACGGCGTCGGTGCCGTCGCGCAGTTTGCAGCCGTCGATCTCGTCGATTTCTCCGGCCAGGATCTGGGCCTGCAAGGCGGTGATCTGGGGAACGTAGGTTTTGAGGTCGGCACCGGTCATGAAGTTGCCGTCCACGCCGGTGATCACCGCTACCCAGTCGGCGGGGTCGTCACGGAAGCGCCGCCAGGCGTTGGCGAGGTCGCGGAAGTGATGGAGGTCGAGCGAGTTCCGGGCTTCGGGTCGGTCGATGGTGATGAGGGCGACGTGTCCGCCCACTTGCTCGTAATGGATGGTCATGCCCTCGGGAGGCTAGGCGGCGGGGAGGGCTAATGTGACGTGATCGTTAGACGGAACGGAAGGATCGGTCACCACCCATGAGCATCGCCATCGGTGACGACCATCTGGCGTTGCTCGCCACGGTGCGTCGGTTCATCGCTGATCGTTGCCCGCCGCTGGTGATGCGGGCGGCTCTCGAAGGACCCGACGATCAGCGGCCGCCGTTCTGGGACGATCTCGCCCACCTCGGTTGGCTGGGGCTCCACCTCCCCGAGGCCGACGGGGGTCAGGGCTACGGGTTCGCGGAAGTGGCCATCGTGGTGGAGGAGTTTGGGCGGGCGTTGGTCCCCGGTCCGTTCCTCTCCACCGTGCTGGCGAGCGCGCTGATTGACGCCGGTGGCGCCGGGCGAGCACGGCTGCGGGGTCTGGCCGATGGCACGACGGTCGGGTCGGTGGCCCTCGGCACTGCGTTGACGGGCGAGGTCGCCCCCGACGGGAGCCTGGTGGTGAGCGGCACCACTGGTCCGGTGCTCTGTGGAGCCCTGGCCGATGTGGTGGTGGTGCCGGTGCGGGTGGCCGGCATTGAGCGGTGGTGTGTGGTGGAGCGGTCTGCCTTCGTAAGCACCGCCGTGGTAGCACTCGATCTCACGCGCCCTCTCGCCACCCTGGCCCTGGCCTCGGTGGTGGTGCCCGCCGGTGACCAACTGCTCGGTTTGGATGGCACGACGGTGGCGTCGATGGTGGCCACGTTGGTGGCGGCGGAGTGCGCCGGTGGCGCCGCGTGGTGTGTGGAGACGGCGTCGGCCTACGCCGTGGCCAGGCGCCAGTTCGGACGTCCCATCGGGCAGTTCCAGGGAGTGAAACATCGTTGTGCCGACATGCTGGTGGCGGCGGAAGCGGCCGTCGGTGTTACCTGGGATGCGGCCCTGGCTCTCGACGGAGACGCTGACGTGGCCGAGGTTGAACTCGCCACCGCCGCCGCCGGGGCCATCGCCCCGGAGGCCTTCGCCGGGGTGGCCAAGGATTGCATCCAGGTGTTGGGCGGCGTGGGTTTCACCTGGGACCACGACGCCCATCTCTACCTCCGGCGGGCCATGGCGATGCGCCAACTCTTGGGGGGGTCGTTCCCGTGGCGTCGCCGGGTGGCCACCGCCGCGTTGTCGGGCACGCGTCGGCAGCTCACTTTGGCGTTGCCGGAGGAGGCCGAGACCTTCCGGGGGGAGGTGCGCGCTTTTGCGGATCGGGTGGCCGCGGGCCCCCCGGAGGAGCAGCGGGCCCAGGTGGTGGACGGCGGCTATTTCGTGCCGCACTGGGAGCCGCCGTGGGGACGCCGCGCCGGGGCGGTAGAGCAGTTGGTGATCGCGCAGGAACTACGCCGCGCCAAGATTCGGGTACCCCACCTGGCGGTGGGGGCCTGGGCGGCTCCCACCATCGCCACCCACGGCACCCCCGAGCAGCAGGAACGCTGGGTGCGCCCCACGCTGCTGGGCGACATCGCCTGGTGCCAACTCTTCAGCGAACCTGACGCCGGTTCGGATCTCGCCGCGCTCACCACCGCCGCCACCCGCACCGAGGGTGGGTGGCTCCTCAACGGCCAGAAGGTGTGGACCTCGATGGCGCTCGAAGCCGATTGGGGTATCTGTCTGGCCCGCACGAACACCGGCGTTGCCAAACACTTGGGCATCACCTATCTGATCGTGGACATGCACAGCCCCGGGCTCGACATCCGGCCCTTGCGAGAGATGACCGGCCTGGCCATGTTCAACGAGGTGTTTTTCACCGACGTCTTCGTGCCCGACGACTGCATCATCGGGGCGGTGGACGGCGGCTGGCCGTTGGCCCGCACCACGCTGGCCAACGAGCGGGTGTCGATGGGACGCGGTTCGTCTTTCGGCGGCGGGATCGAAGCGTTGTTGGCGCTCGTGGTCGAGCGCGTGAACGACGGCCAGCTCGACGGCACCGACTCGCGGCTGCTCGATCAGGTGGGCGCTCTCGTGGCGGAGGCCCACGCCGTGGCGGTGCTGGGCCTGCGGGCCACGCAGCGCTCGGTGGCCGGGGCCAGCCCGGGGCCGGAGGCCAGCGTGGGAAAACTGCTGGGCGTGGAGCACGATCAGCGCACGCAGGAACTGGGCCTCACGCTGCTCGGCCCGGAGGGGGCCACCGCGGCGGGGACGGCGGCCCAGTGGACGTTCGGGTTTCTGGCCAACCGCTGCCTCACCATTGCCGGTGGCACCAGCGAGATCCAGCGCAATGTCATCGCCGAACGTCTCCTCGGTCTGCCTCGCGATCCGGAGCCAACCCCCTGAGCGGCGTCGACGGATGCTCGTATCGCTCGCCGCTGGGTGAACGGCTACCACCGGGCCGGAGTGGACTCTGATGGCCAACCTCTTGCCGGATCAGCTCCGGATGATGGCGGAGGCATTCCCCACCGAGGTGGGATTCAGCGATGTGGCCGCCGGAGTTGATCTCACCTTCGGCGCGTGGGATCGGCGCTCGAACCGCGTGGCTCGATGGCTGATTGCCCAGGGAGTGGTGCCGGGGGACCGGGTGGCGATCCATGTGCCACCGGCGGAGGCGGCCGTGTTCTTGGTGAGCTACTCGGCGATCCACAAAGCCGGCGCCGTGGCGGTTCCCACCAGCACCCGGCTGGTGGCGCGAGAGCTGGGCTACGTGCTCCGCCACGCCGGGGCGGTGGTGGCCATCAGCGGTGCCTCCACCACCGAGACCTTGGTGGCGGCGCGCCCGGACCTGCCCGAACTGCGAGTGATCGTGACCACCGGTACCCCCGAGGCCGGTTTGGTTTCCTGGGACGACGTCGGGGTGGGCGGCGACGAACCCATCCAGGTGCCCATCACCGGCGATGCCATGGCCGATCTC
>SHVB01000032.1 GCA_009694375.1 Acidimicrobiia bacterium | reverse complement strand
TCGGTGGGGGCGTTATCCACTGATCATCAAGGTCATCGGCCCCTTCGCCACTCAACTTGAGGGGTTTTTACAAAAAAATTTCGACCAGGCGGAAGATCTGTCTTGTCCGCGCAGGTCGGTAACCTGGGGGAGATGCTCGGGGGACCAGACATTCTCGCCTACCTCGTCATGGCCATAGGTGGCGCCATGGCGGTGGGAAGCCTTGGGGCAATTGTTCGCCCTCCGGTGGCCCGGAAGGATGGCGACCTCGACCGTGCCCCGTTGGGGCGTAGCATCGGCTTTGCCATCGTTGGGCTGATGGCGGCCCTGTGGGCGCTGGGCAGCCTTCTGAGCGGTTGATCTCGGGGAGGGTCAGACTCGGCTGAGACGAAGGCCAAGCGACTCCAGTGTGGAGAAGGGCTGGTTGTAACCGCGTTCGAGGTGATGGATGCCCTGGAGGGTGGAGGATCCCTCGGCGGCGGCTGCCGCGATGACCGATGAGAATCCGGCTCGCACATCGGGGATGGTGACGTCGGCCCCTTGCAATTTCGATTTGCCCCGAACCACGGCGGAGTGCACCGCCGAGGAGTCGTGGAATCGGCAGGCTGGTCCGCCCAGACAGGTGTCGAAGAGTTCGATCTCCCCGCCCATTTCTTTGAGGGCTTCGACGTAGCCGAGGCGGTCTTCGTACACCGTCTCGTGTAGCACCGACATGCCGTCGGCCTGGGTCATGAGCACGATGAGTGGTGGTTGCCAGTCGGTCATGAACCCTGGGTGCGTGTCGGTGTGTATGGCGGAGGGAGTGAGTTGGTCGGCGCTGGCGCTGATCCAGGTGTCGTCGATGTCGAAGTGGGCGCCCATGCACTGCAGGGTATTGATGGCGGTGACTAGGCGGTCTTGGTTGCAGCCGCCCACCCGCACCCGACCGCCGGTCATCAACCCGGCCACGAGGTACGAGAAGGCTTCTAGGCGGTCTCCCTGCAGGTGGGCATTGGCTCCGTTGAGAGACGCCACTCCTTCGATCACGAAGCGCCGGTCGGGTTGCAACGCGATCTGAGCCCCCATGCGCTGGAGAAACAGCGCCAACTCCACCACCTCGGGCTCGGTGGCGGCATTGTGGATCACTGTGCGGCCTTCGGCGAGCACGGAGGAGAGCAGGACCGTCTCAGTTGCGCCTACGGATGGGTACGGGAGGACGACGCGCGTGCCTTGGAGTCGACCGGCGATGCGGGCGGTGATTCCGTCGGGTTGCACTTCGACTTCGGCGCCCATCTGCCGGAGGGCACTCACGTGAAAGTCCACCGGACGTTGGCCGATTTGGTCGCCCCCCACGAGGGGTACGAAGGCCTCGTGGGCGCGGTGCAGCAATGGACCGAGCAGGAGGATGGGGATGCGGTTGAGGCCGGAGAATTCGAGCGGAACGCGGGCATTGGGTTGTGGAGTGGGTACCACGGTGATGGTGTCGCTCTCGATGATGACCTCAAGGCCGATCGATCGCAGGATGTCGGCGGTAATGCCCACGTCACCCACAGCGGGGGCGTTGGTGATCTTGGAGGGTGTATCGGCGAGGAGGGCGGCCACCATGTGTTTGGTGACGGCGTTTTTGGACCCAGCCACGTGGACATCGCCTTTGAGAGGTCCGCTGGGTTCGATCTGCCACGCATCCATAGGCCTAGGCTAATCGCACCGGGTTGTTGACTCGGTAAGGGCAGCCGGGGATTCTTCTGGATGGCATAAGAATCGGTTGACGATGGGAGATGTAATGGAGATGAAAAAGTGTCTTGGAGCGGAAGCATTCGGCACCTTTTGGCTGGTGCTGGGTGGCTGCGGCGCGGCGGTCATAGCCGGTGGTGAAGGTGGCGTGGGAACGCTGGGAATCTCGTTGGCCTTCGGTCTTACCGTGCTCACGATGGTCTACGCCGTCGGCCATATTTCTGGGGGTCACTTCAACCCGGCGATCACGCTGGGTTTGTGGCACGGCAAGCGCTTCGAGGCGAAACACGTTGCTCCGTACGTCGCTTCCCAATTGGTGGGAGCGGTGTTGGCCGGCGCGGTGTTACTGATGATTGCGAGCGGGAAGGCGGGGTTCGATCCGACGACCGGGAAGGCGGGCAGTTTTGCCACCAACGGCTACGGCGACTTCTCCCCCGGGGGCTACTCGCTGTGGTCGTGTCTGGTCTGTGAGGTCGTGATGACGGCGTTCTTCCTCATCATCATCATGGGGGTCACCGACAAGCGGATTCCTCAGGTTTCCGCTCCGGTGGCCATCGGTCTGGCACTCACGCTCATCCACCTCATCAGTATTCCGGTCACCAATACCTCGGTGAATCCTGCTCGCTCCATCGGGGTGGCCCTCTTCGGCGGCATCGACGCCATTGAACAATTGTGGTTGTTCATCGTGGCTCCGGCGGCTGGGGCGCTGCTCGGTGTTTTCCTGTACGGGGCACTGTTGAGTCCTGCCCCGGAACCGGCCGCCCCGTAGCCAGCTAGACGGCGTCGCTCCCTCGTTCACCGGTCCGGATACGCAGGACATCGGGTACGTCGACGGTCCAGATCTTGCCGTCTCCGATCTTCTCGGTGCGAGCGGCCTTGGCTAGGGCGGCGATGATGTCGTCGCTCCGGCTGTCGTCTACCAGCAACTCGATCTTGACCTTGGGGACAAACTCGACGGTGTATTCGGCGCCGCGGTACACCTCCGTGTGGCCTGATTGGCGGCCAAATCCTTGCACTTCGGTGACCGTCATGCCGTTGATGCCGGCGGCCTTGAGGGCCTCCTTCACATCGTCGAGCTTGAACGGCTTGATGACTGCGGTAATCAGTTTCATGGGTTGCTCCCGTCAGTTCGAGTAGGCCGTCTCGGCGTGGAGGCTCTGGTCGAGCCCCACATCCTGTTGCTCGTCGGTGGCCCGGAGGCCGATGGTGGTTTGGATGACTTTGGCAATGATGTAACTAACCGTAAAGGCGTAGACCAGCGTTACCAGGGAGGCCACGATCTGGTCCTGGAGGAGATCGGTCCCACCGCCCATGAAGAGCCCAGGGTTGGTCACGGCCGCATTGATGGCCTCATCGGCGAACAGGCCGAGCACGATCGCTCCAAACAGGCCGCCTACGAGGTGCACGGCGATCACGTCGAGGCTGTCGTCGAAGCGGAACTTGGACTTGAGCCCGAGGGCGAGGTAGCAGATGATGCCGGCTCCGAATCCGATGTAGATCGGCGACATCCCGCCGACAAAGCCGGCGCAGGGGGTGATGGCCACAAGGCCGGCGACGGCTCCAGAGGCGGCGCCGAGGGTGGTGGCGTAGCCGTGTTTGATTTTTTCTACCAGCAGCCAGCCAAGCATGGCCGCCGCTGGCGCCAGGATGGTGTTGATGAGGGCCTGGGCGGCGATGCCATCGGCGGCGAGCGCAGATCCGGCGTTGAACCCAGCCCAGCCAAACCACAGGATGCCGGTTCCGAGCACCGTGAAGGGGAGGCTGTGGGGGTGCATCGGCTCATGGGGGTAGCCCTTGCGCTTGCCGACGACCAGGATTGCCGCGAGGGCAGCGGCGCCGGCGTTGATGTGCACCACGGTCCCGCCGGCGAAGTCCAGGGCGCCCATCTTGGCGAGCCATCCGCCCGCAAACACCATGTGGGCCACCGGGGCGTAGACGAGAACCAACCACACTGCGATGAAGGTGGCGTATCCAGCGAACTTGAGCCGGTCGGCGGTGGCCCCTGTGATCAGCGCAGGCGTGATGATGGCAAAGGTCATCTGGTAGGCGCAGAAGAGGATGAAGGGAATGGTCAGGAACTCGAAGAAACCTTCGGGGGAGCCTCCGATACCAACCTTGTTGAGGAGCAGGTAGTCGAAGTTGCCGATGAAGCCACCGTCTCCGGAGTTGGCAAAGACGAGACTAAACACCACGACCGCCCACAGGACCGCCAGGATTCCCATGGCGAAGATGTTTTGCATCAACATGGCGAGCACGTTCTTGCCGCGAACCATGCCGCCGTAGAAGAGCGCCAGTCCCGGGGTCATGAACAGCACCAGTGCCGTGGACATGAGCAGCCATGCGGTGTTGCCTGAATCCAACGCGAAGTCCATGTCGCTCCTTGGTTGATGAGTGCGTCAGGCACCACTTTCTCGCGAGACTGTTTCCGGCCGGTTTCCGCTTTCATGCCGTCTTGTGAACAGACAGAAGGGGGATTGTCTTGTCAGGAGGGTGGGCGACTGGGGCTTGGTGTACCCCATCGGGTGCGAAACCCGTCGAGTTCTGCCGGGCTGTAGAAGTGCTGTGCGAAGCGCGAGGTGTAGGCGAGATCGAGGGTGCGCTGGGTAACGCGGGCTTCGCTCAGCACCGTGTCGTAGAGGGCGGAGTAGGGCTTACGGGCCGCGTCGTTTTCGCGCGCCAGGACTAGAGGTTCGGGGAGCCCGAGGAAGTGGCCGAGGGCCTGGGGCGCCACGTCGAGGCTTTCCTGGCGAAGGATGAGGAGGCGAACGGACGGGGTTTCGATGATGGCATAGCCGACGGCGGGATCGAATGGGTGCTCGTAGACGTTGATGCCGAGGCTGACGTGGAGTTCGCGGTCGAACCAGCCGATCGTGCGAGGGATGCCTTGGGCCGTGGCGAAGCGGAGGAAGGAGGCCGTGGTGGTCGCGGGATCACCCAGGCGGCCAAGGCGTTCTCCGGACTGGAAGAAATCGGAGGCCGAACGCCCAATGGGCTCGCGCACGATCGTGATCACTGCCCAGGGGTGTTCCGTTGTTGGTGGGCGACGGAGGAGATGGGAGGCGTGAAGGATGTGACGCGGTCGGGCGGTCGGGTCCGTACGGCGGTAGTTCGCCTCGACCTGGGCCACGGCCATCGGGGTGAGGAGGTGAACTTTGTACACGGGCCGCTGCAGGCGTTGTTGAGCCGCTCGAACGATGGCACTGCTGGCGGTCTTGCTCATACAGAACACAACGATGGGATCTTCACGATCGCGGTCCATGCGGCGCAGGAGGCGCCACTTGGTAAGGGCGTAACTGCGTCTGGGTAGTTGGCGGAGTCGCTGTCGGAGGGCGGGCATCAGGGGTTTCATACGTCGGCAGGACTCATGGGTGCTGTCTATCGGCTGGTCGCCCATTCCCCGGGTCTTAGAACTGAAAGCGCCGACCCCACGGCATGGGATCGGCGCTTTCAGTTCCACTTCAAGTCTCGGGGCCTACGAGGCCCGGAGCGGTTAGATCGATGCCGACTTGGAGCGCAGACGAGCACCTATCAGGACCACGATGCCGATGGCCAGGGCGGCAAGGCCCATGCCTGCTAGCGGGAGTGAGTCGCTGCCGGTCGCGGGCAGCGTGGGGGAGCCCGGAGTTGCTGCGCCCACCGTGATGTCGAGGACTACTACAACGGCATCACCACAGTCGACGTCCACGGTCTGGTCGCCATTGGCGGTGGCCGGGATGGTGGCGCTGAAGCTGAAGGCACCTGCGTCGGTGGCGGTGCCGTAGCCGATGCTCTTGCCATCGAGTGAGGCTGTGACGGTGCCGCTGGCGGTTGCGCCCGTCCCCTCTACCGTCACGACCTCCCCAGCGGTGGGCGTTTCCGACGAGATGGTGGCTACGCAGCCAGCGTAACTCTGTTGGGTGGCAGCACCGGTCGGGGAGGCCGCAGCCACACCAACAGCCGCAACTAGAAAGGCAAGTGCGAGCAAGAGACGACGAATCATTCGGAACTCCAGGCGGGCTAGATCGTTCCGACGGAACGGTGAGGAATAAGTATGCCCCTATAGCGGCGGCATAGTCCAGGTTTCCCAAGCGAGGGCTCTTTCTGTCAGTGGGGGGGAAGGAAAAAGACGTTCAGCGCGGCGTCCTGCTGAAGTTGTTTCGTCAGGGTGTCTCGGCCGTAGCCAATCCAGCCTTTCGGCCCCTCCACGTTGATTTGGAACCGGTCGTTGTTCACCATTGGCTGCGGCACAACGTCGAGGTGGTAGCCGGCGCGGAGGTCCATGGTGCCTTCGAGCGTGAAGGTCACGGTTTGTGTGCCACCCGGGGGGATATCGAGAAGGGCCCAGTAGCGGTTGCGGTCGTATTCCGCGGCGGCACCCCGGTTGATGGACTCGCCGTCCATTCTCACATCGACTAGGTCGAGCGGTGTGTACACCGCAACGGTGGTGGAGTTCGTTCCGGGGGGGAACTTGAGGCGGTTACCGATCACGGGGTCCGGCAGGCCAGAGGCTGGGGCATCGTTTCGGACCCGCACCGTCACTGTGGAGCGCACCGTGTCATTCTCGGGGTCCACCGCTACGTCGTAGGTCACCGTCCGGTGCATGAACACATCGATTTTGCTGCGACCCCGGTTAGAGGCCCGTACCGAGAGAAAGTCGCCGTCTACTGCAGGAAGTGTGCCGTCGAGGTGCAGGCGTTTGATGAGGGCTTGTTCGTCGGGGTGGAAGCTGTGGAAGAGCAACCGGCGGGCCTGTACTGCCGGAGCCATTGTATCGGCGAGTTGGCGCGGTCCGGGTAGATCGCCCGAGGTCAGCTTCTCGAAGACGCTCTGGGCGGCTTCTAGGAGGAAGTCGTGGCGGGTTTCGGCTGAGTCGACAAGGGATTGGTCGTCGGGGAAGGTGGTGTACTGATTTCTAAGGAGGAAGGGGGCGGCCGTGGTGGCGGTCAGGGGGCGGGGGTAGCCCGGGAGTGTGATGGGTCCAGTGAGTTGCAACATATTGGCCAGGGCCTGGGGGTCCATGTAGAGGACACCATCGAGTGGAAGGGCGGGCGGGCGCCACATTTGTCGAGCGGCTTCGGCGGTGGTCGGAAAGTCCGCCGACCCGGTGATGTTTTGCCAGTACCGTTCCGGCCGCAGGGCGAGGAAGCCGTCTGGGAACACGGCGCGGTCAGCAAGTTGGCGGCCCTGGAACCGCTCGTTGAGGTCGTTCACTCGGCCTGTTTTTTGGAGTTTGATCTCTCCGTCGTCCACCACCAACAGGGCATACGCCCCCATGAATCCGCCGAGGTCTCGTGTTTCAGCCGGAGTTGCGAACGCCACAAAGTAGCGGCGCGGCCCATCCTCACCGAGTAGATCGGGGATCACTTCCACTGCCGCCGCCGCGGTCTGAGCGTCTTCGGTGGCACGGTCGATTGAGCGCTGGAACGAAGCCAAGCGACTAGCCACCGGCGCCAGTAGCCAGGGTGATTCGGCTCGGCGAGTGCCGTCGCTGGTGCGGGCCAGGGAGCCTTGGATGGCCGCGAGCGGTTCCCTCATCGCCCGGACACGGTCGAGGTCAACTCGGCCCTCAGTTACCCGCAGATCCTCTACTTGAGTGGCGCGTGTGGAAGTAGCGGTATCGGCAGCGAGGTGGGAGCCCTCCTGAGTGAGCACCGCGAGGGCCCGAGATTGCTGGCCGATCCCCGGGAGGAGTAGAGCCGGTTTGGCGTACCACGCACTGAAGTTGTGGTGCGCCGCACTGAACGAGCGTTCGGCGTTGTCGAGGTGGTCAGCAGCGACGCTGCTTTGGCCGATCTGGACGGCATTCAACCCCGCGTTGGCCTCTTGGATGCCTTCTTGTAGGGCTTGGCGGGAAAGGAGTACCGACAGCACCATGCCGCTGACGGCGATGGCCGTTGCGCCTCCCCCGATCATTGCCAGGATCCGGAGGCGCGCGCGAGCCCGGTCGCTGATGGATGGCCAGGCGGAGACGCTCAGACAACCCACTGCTAGCAGCGCGGCGGTCGCGTTGATGAGGAGTCGATCTGGCGGTTGTCGGAGCATTGTCTGAACAACGGCGGCACCGATCACCGCTCCTACCAGCCTGCCTTTGATGGGCCCGGAGCCGCGTCCGGCGATGGCGCTGAGTGCGACCGTGGCGCCAGCGATCCCGATCCAGACGCCGGCGGCGCTCGCCACAGCAATGAGGGATGCGGCTAGCCATGCCCGTGGTCGGCTGTATGAGGAGGCCAGCGGTACTCCGACGCCGACAGCCGCGCTGACCACTATGTCGCTGACTGAATAGGCGGTTGGTTGGGGGTAAGCGGCTATCGCCCCGACGCCGCTCACTAGCGCTACCGCCCAGATCGTCGCACTGGGAACTCGGCTCACGAGCGTGGTCGGGCTGCCGGGCCCTTCTGGCCCGTGGGTTGTTGTGCTCACAGCCCGGATCCTACGGGGCTTGCGGGACGGATTAATCGCGGTCGTTGCCGGGAATCAGTGCTGTCGGGACAACACGTCGTCCAAATTTCCTGAGATTTTATTGGCATCTTCCCCAGGTTCTCTGGTAAAAACAACGTGTGAGCGGCCGGGGGGCTTCTTCGTTCGCCACGATAAGACCCACTCAACTCACCCACGGGGGATTTTTCATGCGTCGAACTAGGTCTACGTTGCTGGCAGTTGCTTTTGCGACTGCCATGCTTGCTCCACTACTCAGTGCCAGTCCGGCCTCGGCCGTTCCGGTTACCGGCGACGGTTGCAACCTCAGTGCCGGCGCAGGTGCTGAGATCGGCCACTACCCGGCGCAGCCCAGCTCCCAGAGCGGGGTTGTCGTCTCCTGCCTCTTCAACAATCAGCCCGGGACTAGTCAGGTTGCCGCAGCCTTCACCTTCTCAGATTTTGGTAACGCCAACTACCACAACGGGGCGGCCCGCACAGTCACTGCCACCGCTGCCATCGCTCTCGGAGCTAGCACCTTTACCCTTACCAACTGCGCCGGCATCACTGGCTGGGTGAACCACACGATTACTCGCCAGCCCTACATCGCGGGCGGCATCGCCGCTGGCACCTTCGTCAAGAGCATCAGCGCTGGTTGCCTCGTCACGTTGAGCGCACCCACGACTAGTGCGTTGCTTATCAACCAGCAATTCAGGATTGATAACTTCCGCGCTCGTCGTATGGCGAACACGGCAACGGCGGGTGGCAACGTCGACTTTATTCTCGGGGGTTTCGTAATCACCTCAGCGCTCCTGAACTTCCAGGCAACCGATGTCGGGCTCAGCGTGAGTGGAACGGAAATCGCTCCGGACACCGAAATCACTGCCGTCGTTCCCGGTGTTTCCGCCACCATAAACAATGCGACCACCGCCGCCGACAGCGGTACCGTTGCCCCGTTCACAACGCTCACCATCGGTGGATCGGGGTTTTCGACGAGCTCCCGCTTCTGCGGTGGCGCCACCAGGACGGCGACCGTTATCACCAGTTCCGCCTGCAAGTTCAAGGCTGAGGACATCGGTCTTCCGGTCTCCGACGACACGGGCGTTGGTATCCCGGCTAACAGTTACATCAGCTCAATCGCTGGCACCACCGCCACCGTCGCCACCGGCGGCATGACCGTCGTTGCCGCTCCTGGGTTCAATTTGATCGTGGGCGATGCCACGGTTACGGCACCCAATGGCGTGGCTACTGACGATCAGGTTGGTCAACAGGGCATCCAGTTGGACCTCAACCCCAGTCTGGTGGCTGGATCGCAGGCCTGCTCGGCTGAGGAACCAGAAGGCTTCGGAGTAGTCGCTACTTGGAATAACCCGGCAGACTTCGCCGGGTCGGCAGCGTTCAACACGCCGCCGACTGGTGTGAAGGTAATCGGCCAACTTTACTTCGATACGTCGGCAGCGGACTTCTCCGCTTTCGTGGTCGAAACAAGCGTCCCGGCCAGCCTCGACAACACCTACTCCATCGTGGCCCCGAACGCTCCGACGACCATTGCGATGTGCTCAGGAACGGCGACCTCGCCGGGCCTCGGTTACTCGTTGCGAGTGCAGGCTCAAACCCATTCTGTGGCCATTCTGCCCACAGGTACGGGCCGTCCCGGGACGGCGCAGGTTCGCAACCTGGAAGAAGCCGCTACCTACCAAGCGGGCTACGTCACCGCAGCGACACTTGTGTCAAACACCGCTGGCATCGTCTACTCGCCGCTAGCTCAGTTCACTCGGCTTTGCAACTACCCTGCGGGCGTGGCGACAGTGAGCTTCAAGTGTGGTAACGGTTGATCTGGTTGGTTAGTAACAACTAGATAGCACAAGGGAGGGGGCGGGCCTGCGGGCTCGCCCCCTCCCGCGTCGGTTACGATATGGGGATGCGGGGCGAACTGAAGATGCGAAGAGGACTCTGGGTTGGGCTGATTTTGATCGGAGTTCTCACGGTTGGGTTGGCCTCGGGGCGGCCAGCGTCGGCACATGAGGGTGAGGACCATGAGGCTGGCGAACCAGCGGTGGCGTCCGAGGACCCGCTGGCTGGCATGGTGGGAATCGGCGACAACCTGTACTTCTCTGGCGCAGTTATCACTCCGGGTGACGGATCAGAGGTCCGCTCCTTGAGCGCCTACCAGGCCGCCGTGTTCGTTCAGTCTTGGGTGGGTACCGCCTTCTTCGGAGGCCCTGAGTCTGTTGAGGCGCCCTCGAAGGATCTACCGGTTACTCGTGTCGATGTCTCCGGCCAGTGGGGTCCGGGCAACCTAGGAGTAAACACGGTCTATTACGCGGCCAGCGCGGACAAGGTGTTCATATCCTGGCCCCAGGAACAACCAGTAGTTGCTGCTCCCGGGGGACCGCCGCCTCCTCAAGAGGATTGGTTCTTGGCCGTACCACGAGTCACCGACGCACTCGAAGGAAAGGCAAAGTTGATCGAAACAGCAGGGACGCAACAGGCCGACGATTATCTCACTGCGACCACCGAGGCCGAGGCCGCCGAGGCCGCCGAGACCGGGCCGGACGGTGCGAGCGGTGGATCGAGCAACGCCGCTTCTGATGCAGTTAGGGTGGCGGTGGCGGTGGTGGCCGCAGGCGTATTGATCGCCGTGGTGTGGCGACGGCGACGCTCGTAAAATCGGGGCCGGTGCAGTGATGAACGACCCGCCGGAGCAGTCGGAAATCGCCCTCAGCGTGGTGGTGGTGGCCCATGACATGGAGCGCGAGCTTCCTCGCACGCTGCGCTCGCTGGCATGTCCGTACCAACGCAACATTGATCCCGACGACTACGAGGTCGTGGTGGTGGACAACGGTTCATCCGTCCCGTTGGAAGCGGCCCTCCCCGCTGGTGCCGAGGCTTCGGTGTCCCTGCACCGAATTGAGGGGGCAGCAGTATCGCCAGTGAGGGCTGCCAATCAGGGCATCTCGCGGGCCCGGGGTGCGGTGGTCGGCCTGATCATTGATGGCGCCCGGATGGTTTCCCCGGGTCTGCTCGCGGGGGCCCTTCGCGGGGCAGCGGTGGCGCAACGCGCTGTCGTGACGGCGCCCGCTTGGCATCTCGGCCCGGGCGCGTCGGGATTGGCCGAGGGAGCAGGATACGACGAGGCCGCGGAGGACAAGCTACTGGAGCAGGCGGGCTGGGAGACCGACGGCTACGGGCTTTTCTCGATCGCCACCCCGGCAGCCTCATCGGCGCGTGGGCTCTTCGGTGCCATGGGGGAAAGTAGCTCGCTTTTCCTGCACCGCCAAACCTGGGATCAGGTGGGGGGCCTTGATGACCGGTTTGCTCTACCCGGTGGGGGAATGGTGAACCACGACCTTTATCGACGGGTCTGTGCCCTCGACGATGCCCAACTGGTGGTGCTCCTTGGGGAAGGAACCTTCCACCAGACCCACGGCGGTGCGGCTACCTCGGGCCGGCTTACTCAGGAGGAGATGCGGGCCGACTATGAGGCAATTTGTGGCCGTGCTCATCGGCCGCCGTCAAACCAGCCGCTGTTCTTAGGGTCGGTGACCTCGGCCTACCTGCCCTACCTGGCTGCGTCGGTGGGTACTGCTCAGCGCGTCGGTCAGGCCGACGAAGGGCCGTGATGTATTCGTGCGGGCACACCGATGGCCGTGGTGCGGGCGGGAACGTCGGTGAGCACAACGGCGTTGGCACCGATTCTGGCGCCTGTCCCAACTCGAACGGTACCGAGGACCTTGGCACCGCTGCCGATCTCCACGTTGGCGCCGACGCTGGGTCCCTCGAAATCCCCACTGCGTAGTCCAATCGTTACAAATGGAGCGATACGAACGTTGGGACCGATGGAGGTGATTCCGTCAATCACCACCTGTCCGTGCAGGAGGTACAGCCCGGGTGCGATGACGACGGGATCCCCGATGCAAACCTGGGCACTTGTCATGGCCAACCAATGGGCCACCCGTGGGAGAAACGGCACTCGGAGCGATTGCATTCGAGCCTTCGCTCGATAGCAGACCTGGGCAAAGAAGGCATCACTGACTACAAGAAGGCGCAGGCATTGCGCTGCAGCATGGCGCCGAGAGCGAAATTGGGTGCCCTCTCCTCGGTAGGTCATGGTGCATCTTGCGTCGGCGATGACGGCTGAACAGAACTGGGGATGCCGGGACCGACGCTCTCTCCAAAAACCGTCACGGGCTACGGCGCTGTCTCTGTCATGTACGTGAAGAGGGTCGGCGGGAGTTGGGTTCATGGGTCTTTGACCAGTGGGACGACGCCCGACATGTTCGAGACCTTTATCCTAGTGGTGCCCGAGGGCCGTGCCGAGGTTCGATTCGACGAATGAATCGTCATCGTTCGGCTGGTTATTGGCAGAGATGCCTCCATCAGATGAAAGCTAGAGATAGTCCGCGGTGGGCGTGCATGCAGATCGTTCGCTGGGGTAGGTATCGCATTGGTCGCGGGCCGTTTGCCCTCGCGGCCCACCCCGGTGATGCTGCCCTGGTGGGCGGGGATCAAGCAGTGCTGATCGGTTCCAGCCGGGCTCACCGGGGACAACTCGATGGTTCACAGCACTGCCCCTAGATGGGACTGACCAGCCAAGGCTGGGCGCTCAATCCTTTGTTCGGGCGGCCGCGACCGGGCGGGGGTTGGGTCCTGGTCTGCCGTCCATGCATACGGAGCGCGTCGAGTTGGCAAAATCGGTGTCGAAGGGCGGACCACGCAGGACATGTGAAAAATCGATCGGTATGGGCCCGTTTCGCCGATCCGAAGCGGCTCGTCGTTTGCGTTCGGGTGGTCCAGGCGCCAATCCGTGACACCAGCCGTCGGGCTATTGCGCTGACTCACTCAGGCCACGCAGGGGCATTCGGCCTGATGGCCGCACCAAGCCTAGAGCTCTTCCGAACGGTCAATCCCGTCGCGCTCAGGCCCGGCTCCGTTGGTGCCGTTGGTGCCGTTGGTGCCGTTGGTGCCGTTGGTGCCGTTGGTGCCGTTGGTCTTGCCGTTGGTGCCGTTGGTCTTGCCGTTGGTGCCGTTGGTCTTGCCGTTGGTGCCGTTGGTGCCGTTGGCCGCCCTGGCCCCCACAGCAACTGTCTCGTACCGGACCCGATCCACCCAGACGGGGGCGCTGTTGGCTGCGGTTGATTTCGCGACAGCTGCGGTGACGGCGCTCGAGGCACTGGCCGCGATGGGCCGACCGGAGGCCATGCGTGGGGCGTCGGCATCAGGTCGGAATAGCTTTGGCTCCAGCGCTAGTAAGGCGTACAGCGCCGGTAGTACAAGCGAGCGTTGGCGGGTGAGGAGGCCGAAGTTGGCCAATGAGGAGAAACTCGCTGAGTAGAGAACGAGAAGCGTGATGCAGTAGAGGAGGAAGGGGTCCTTTCGGCAACGCTGTAGTGCGAGGCGGATAGACGAGAATCGGTAAATAACGAGCCAGAGCAGCAGAGCTGACTCGATGGCTGCCAGCATCTGAAGTCCGTTTCCCGACTCCCAGAGAAAGGGCCTGAAGAGCACAGTGATGGCACTGCGCGGCAGGAACAATGGATTAGTTATCGAGTTTCCGCCGGTTGAGTACGTGGATCCACCGTAGGAGGTAGCTGATGTTTGGGCATCAAGTTGCTCTTCGACAGAGTCAAGCGAAAGGCTTTCCAAGCCAATAAACCGTGTTCCAGCGGTGACGGTGAAGACCACCAGAATGCCGAGGGCCACCATGGCGAATGGTCGAGTGGCGGAGACGTTGTCGCTTGACCGTCGAGTACGCCCCACGAAGTATGGGATAGCTGCGGCCACCGTGGCGAGCGCCAATAGGTGGGGCCGAATTGCAAACAGGAGGAGACCGCCTCCAAGGGCAAGTGGGATGGCACGAGTAATGTGGTTCCTGAGCACCAAAGAGGTGGCCCAGGCCAGGGCACCGAGACCGAGTTGCATCAGGGCTTCCTTGCCCAGTGCGGCCGGCCAGAACACGATGCTGGGGACGAACAGCATGAAAATCAGGGCGAGGCGCTGATTCACATAGGGCACCGCATCACTGATGGCCCGGTACCAGAAGTATGATCCGAGCACCGCCAGCAATCCGAATAAGAAGAACCCGGCGAGCTGGTCTCTCCCGAAGAGGTAGTAGAGAACGCCGGTCAGAAACCTGATCATGTTGCTTCCGCTGAGGGCCATTCCCTCCATAGGGGATGTGGCGCGTTCGCCAGCCCAAAACGCAACCAGTTCACGACCTTCTCGGTCGTAAACGTACGCGTCGCCCGCGTTCTGGTATATGAAAGTGAGGCTGAAGTACCTAGCCGCCGCGGCCACGATCTTGAAGATCGTGCCAAGGAGGATTAGCCGGGGCAGCCAGGGCTCATTGGGTCGGAGGCGGTGGCATCGTCGACCAAAGGCAATGGCTAGAACAATCCCGGCCAACGGGAAGAGCACTACTCCCACGTGGTCTTGCCCCATGCCCTGTGTGGCGATGAGCGTGGCAAGGATCATGCCGCCGGCAACGGCGACCCCCGCCGTGGCGCTCGGTTCAAGCCCGGCCCCGACAGGCGTGGCACTTTCGTCCCGGCGGTCATTCGCTGCGGCGAGGTCCTCGGGCGTCGAAACGATAGAAAACAGGGGCAGGAGGCCGTTGGTGCCGTGGCCGTTGGTGCCGTGGCCGTTGGTGCCGTGGCCGTTGGTGCCGTGGCCGTTGGTGTCGTGGCCGTTGGTGTCGTGGCCGTTGGTGTCGTGGCCGTTGGTGTCGTGGCCGTTGGTGTCGTGGCCGTTGGTGTCGTGGCCGTTGG
>SHVB01000031.1 GCA_009694375.1 Acidimicrobiia bacterium | reverse complement strand
AGCCCGAGTTCCAGCAGAAATTGGACTGGGTCGAGCAGTTCTGTCGCGAGGAGGTTGAACCGCTCGAATACGTCTTCCCGTATGCGGTGCGGTCCAAGGACCCCAAGATCCGGGGTCTGGTGAGGGGCCTACAGGACCAGGTCAAGGCCCAGGGGTTGTGGGCGATCTTCCTCGACGAGGAACTAGGCGGACCCGGCTACGGGCAACTCAAACTCGGCCTGCTGAACGAGATTCTCGGCCGGTACTCATCGGCCCCGCAGATGTTCGGGGCTGCCGCTCCCGACACGGGCAACATGGAGATGCTGGCCGCCTACGGCACCGATGAGCAGAAGGAGCGCTGGCTCACCCCGATGCTCAACCAAGAACTCTGGTCGGCTTACTCCATGACCGAGCCCCAGGGTGGCTCGGACCCGAACTTGTTCCGCACCTTCGCCACCCGCGACGGCGACGAGTGGGTCATCAACGGCGAGAAGTGGTTCACCAGCGCGGGGCGGGTGGCGGACATTCTTTTCGTCATGTGCACTAACGGCATGTTTGTGGTGCCGCGGGCCACCCCCGGGGTGGAGATTCAACCCGAGCCGCGCAACCACAACCACATCATCTACAACGAGGTTCGGATCCCCCTCGACCACTTGCTCGGTCCGGAGGACGGGGCCAAGGTGCTGGCCCAACGGCGTTTGGGCGGGGGTCGGATTCACCACGCCATGCGCACCATCGCTCAGTGCAAACTGGCCTTCGACATGATGTGTGAGCGAGCCCTGAGCCGGGAATCGCACGGCAAGACCATTGCCGAGCACCAGATGGTGCAGGAGAAGATCGCCGACTCCTACGCCTCCATCGCGATGTTGCGCCTCTTCGTGCTGGAGACGGCCTGGAAGATAGACCACACGAGCACGCAAGAAACCCGCACCGATATCGCGGCGGTGAAATATTCGATGGCCAAGGTGCTTCGCGAAGTGTCCTTCAACGCTCTGCACATTCTCGGATCGCTCGGCACCACGAACCTCACTCCGCTTCAAGCCATGTACGCGGCCGCCCCCACGATGGGCATCGCCGATGGGGTGGATGAGGTTCACAAATCCACCGTGGCCCGCAACGTCCTGAAGGGGTACCGACCTCACGAGGGTTACTGGCCCACCGAGTATTTCCCCGCCAAGCGCGCGGCTGCCCAGGAGAAGTTTGAGCCACTGTTCAAGGCCGACCCCGAGTTGCGGGTACTCGCCGACGGGTACGCCAAGTATTTCGCCGGCCGCAGCTAATCAGCCCCACGATCAGCCCGTCATCGGGGCGATCACCTGCTCGCCGTAGCGTTCGATGGTGGCCAGGGTGCGCCCGAGGTCGTCGCCGGGCAGCCCCACCTGTACCCAGGTAACCCCGATGGCCGCCAGGGCGGCGAGACCTTCGAGGTGGGCATCGGCGTTGAAGGCCTCGACCGCCGGATCGCCGCCGGCCCCGGTGGAGAAGGTGATGTCGATATCCGCCGGATCCCGACCGGCTTCCTCGAGGCGGGAGTGCAGGTCCGCCACGGCCACCGACAACGCCTTCGGTGTGTCGAGCACGGCGGTTCGAGCGGTACGAGCCACCCCGGCGGGGGCCGAAAAGGGCGCCCAACCCTGGGCGTGGTCGGCCACCCGTTGCCGGGCTCGGCCGCTGTTACCCCCGATCCAGATTGGCGGATGCGGGCGGGCCAGCGGCCGGGGGTGGGCTGTCACCCCCCGGGAGTTGAAGTGCAGGCCTTCGTGGGTAACTTCGTCGGTCGTCCAGGCCGCCACCACCACCGCCAGTGCCTCGTCGAAAAGTTCGTTGCGCTCGGCATGGTTCACGCCCAACGCCGCGAACTCCCCTTTGAGATATCCCACGCCTACCGCCAGGGTGAAGCGACCCCCGGAAAGCAGATCAAGGGTGGCACCGGCCTTCGCCACCATGAACGGGTTCCGGTACGGGAGCACCACAATGTTGGGGATCAGCCGGATTCGTTCTGTGGTGGCGGCGCAGAAGGACAGCGCGACGAACGGGTCGAGGGCATCGTGGCCACCGCCGTCGAGCCAACGCTGCGATGGGGCGGGGTGATCGGTGAAACCGATCCCGTTGAAGCCAGCCGCCTCCGCCCCCCGGGCCACCGCCGCGATCCCCGCTCCGGTAACCAGATCGGGGTGATACGGATGCGACACCAGGGGATGGGTGATGGCGAACTGCATCCCCGCAATCTAGGAGATCGCACGGTGGGCAAGACGTTCGGCGGGCCGGAGATAGATCGAACCGGGACGGTCACGCGCTTCAGTGGGTCCGAGACAGTGAGGGCACCGAGATGAGACGGTGGCTTCCTCGCCGGCTGGCGGTGAGCATTCTTCGCACCGGCGAGTGAGGCGTGGTTACGCTGGGCGGTCCCCACTGATGGAGGCCCCGATGACCACCTCATTGTCCGACCTGGATCTGCCCGAGGTGGATGCCACCGGCCTTGAGCGTCGCGACATGGTGGCCGCCTTCCAGGCGGCGGGAGCGCAGCACTGGCTCACCCGCGTGCCGTTGGGTTACGCCGTCACGAAGCACGAAGACGTGAGGGCAGTCCTGCGGGAGCGACGTTTCCATTCCGCCTTTTCGGTCCTGCCCGAGTTGGCCGGGGTAACCGGCCCGATGCTGGAGCGTCAGCAGCGATCCATCTTGGGCATGGAAGGGGCTGAGCACACCCGCCTCCGGCGCCTGGCCGCCCCGGCCTTCACGCCCCGAGCCACGGAACAATTGCGGCCGTTCATGCGCCAAGTCGTGAACGAACTCGTCGACGCCGTAGCCGCCGAAGGTCGCTGTGAGCTGGTGCAGGACATCTGTGAGCCCTACCCGATACCGATCATCTGTGAGTTGCTCGGCGCACCGAAAGAGGATTGGAAACTCTTCTCCAGTTGGGCCACCGATATTTTTCGGATCTTCAACAACGACATCGCCAATGACCTGCCCGCCATCCAAGCCGCCATGTCAGATCTGGATGTGTACGTGCGTCACATGGTGGAGGAGCGCCGCGCCAAACCGGCCGATGACCTGCTCAGTCACATGATCGCCGTGGAGGAGGAGGGGGATCGTCTTTCCACCGATGAGCTGGTGATGATGACCGAGTCCGTCTTGATGGCTGGCACCGATACGACCCGTAACCAACTGGCTTGTTCGATGGCCCTCTTCACCGAGTACCCGGACCAATGGGCCCGCCTGGCCGCCGACCCCGAACTGGCCTCCGGGGCCGTGGAGGAGACGATGAGGCACCTCGGCGCCGTGCGCCTCACTGCCCGGATCGCCTCCGAAGACATTGAGTATCGCGACGTGCTGTTTCCCGCCGGCACCCTCGTGATCGCCAGTCTTGCCACCGCCAACTTCGATGACGATGCCTTCACCGATTCCCACCGCTTCGATATTGGTCGTCCACCCTCGGTGGCCCCTCAGATGACCTTCGGCTCAGGCATCCATTTCTGTCTGGGGGCATCGTTGGCTCGCGCCGAACTGCAGGAATCTCTCCAAGTCCTCGCCCGGCGCATGCCCGTCATCTCCATGGATGGTCCCATCGAGTGGAAGCCGCCCGGCATGGGGATCTGGGGCCCGAGTCGGCTCCCGTTGCGCTTTGGCCCCGAGGCGTAACCTCGACTCGCCGCCGCCTCACCCCCGGATGCGATCGCCGGAGGGGTCGTAGCGCGAGGTGTGCCCCACCTCGGCACCGATCCACTCACCGAATACCTCCACCTCAACGCGCTGGCCCAACGCGGACTGCGGGGTGGGTAGGTAGGCGAAGGCGATGGCTTGGTCCATGCGGAAACCCTGACTTCCGCTGGTGACCCGGCCCCCCACGCGCCCGTCGATGCGTACCGGTTCGGATCCAAGCGGCACGGCGAGGGGGTCATCCAACACGAGCGTCCGCAACCGTCGCGTCGGGCCTTGCTGGTGGACACGGGCGAGCGCGTCCCGCCCCACGAACCCGCCCGGCTTGTCGAGCCGCACAGCAAAGCCGAGGCCGGCTTCGTAGGGGTTGTCCGCCGGGGTGATGTCAGCGCCCCACACCCGATAGCCCTTCTCCACCCGGAGGGAGTCGATGGCCCGGTACCCCCCGGCCAGTAGGCCGTGGTCGGCCCCCGCCGCCCACAGTTGGTCCCACAGCGTGGCGCCGTACTCGGTGGGGCAGTACAACTCCCACCCCAACTCGCCCACGAAGGTCACCCGCACCGCCAGCACCGGTACGGCCCCGAGGTTGATCCGCTGGGCACTGAGGTAGGGAAAGACGTCCGTTTCCAGCGAGGTGTCGGTGAGTGGTTGAAGCACCCGCCGCGCCGCCGGTCCCCAGAGTCCGAAGCACGCCCAGGCTGAAGTGACGTCGCCCACTTGGCAACGTTCTCCTTCCCGCTGGGTGGCCTGTTGTTGCTGGAGCCATCGGAGATCATGAGTGCCAAAGGCCGTTCCGGTGACCATGAGATAGCGGTCGGCGGCGAGGCGCGTGAGGGTGACGTCGGCCTCGATGCCACCGCCGTCGTTGAGTAACTGGCTGTAGGTCACTGATCCGACCGGCCGATCCACTTCGTTGGCGGCGATGCGGTTCAGGAACGCGCTGGCCCCCGGTCCAGCAATTTCAACCTTGGAGAAACTGGTTTCGTCGAACAGCACCGCCGTGTCTCGGCACGCCAGCGCCTCGGTTGCTATGGCCGAGTGCCAGTGCTGGCCCGCCCATCCTCGGGGACGGAGAGGGTCGTGTTCGGTGCGCTCATTCGGGGCGAACCAGTTCGGTCGCTCCCAGCCGCTTTTTTCACCGAACACGCCGCCGAGTGCGACGAGGGCGGGGTAGGCGGGGGAGCGCCGGAGAGGTCGCCCGGCCAAGCGCTCCTCGTTGGGGTAGTGGATGTCGTAATAGGTGGCGTACACCTCGACGGTGCGCGCCACGGCATAGGCGCGGCTGCGGTACTGCGGCCCGAAGCGGCGGATGTCCATCTTCCAGGTGTCGAACCCGGGCTGGCCGTCGAGGATCCATTCCGCCATGACGCGGCCCACTCCACCAGCGCCGGCGATGCCATGGGCGCAGAACCCCGCCGCCACGAAGAACCCCGCCACCTCGCTCTCACCGAGCACAAACTCGTTGTCGGGAGTGAAGGCCTCCGGTCCGTTGATGAGTTGCACGATGGCGGTTTCCTCCGCGGCCGGTACCCGCTCACAGGCCAGGGCCATGAGGGGAGCGAAGCGATCCCAATCCTCGCGGAGGAGGCGATTGTTGAAGTCGGCGGGTACGCCATGGACGGACCACGGGGCCGGATTTCGTTCGTAGCCGCCGAGCACCAGTCCGTGCCCTTCAGGACGGAAGTAGATGAGGTTGTCGGGGTCTCGTAGTTGCGGGAGGTCGGGCGTGACGCCATCGATCTCCCGGGTGATGAGGTATTGATGGGCCATCGGGACGATGGGGACGTCTACCCCGGCCATCGCCGTGACCTCGGGCGTGTAGATGCCGCACGCCGCCACCACCGTGCTGGTGGTGATGGTGCCATGATCGGTGACGACCTGGCGGATGCGGCCGTCGCGCACTACGAGGTCCATGACCCGCACCCCCGCTTCGAGCGTCACCCCCTGGGCCTTGGCGGCCCCGAGTAAGGCATAGGTAAGGCCACTGGGGTCGAGATAGCCGTCGGTGGGCAGCCACAGGGCGCCGAGCACCCCGGTGGGGTCCATGAGCGGGAACAGGGTGTGGGCTTCGGCGGGCGATACCAGTTCCACCGG
The DNA here is from genome assembly GCA_009694375.1 of Acidimicrobiia bacterium. Classification (NCBI taxonomy): domain Bacteria; kingdom Bacillati; phylum Actinomycetota; class Acidimicrobiia; species Acidimicrobiia bacterium. Next base: position 9,810 of record SHVB01000031.1, on the reverse strand, counting down.
TAGGCCGAAGGTCTTGGCCCACCCGCTCTGGCGGTTCAGTTCCGCCAGTCGTTCGGGGGTGGAGGCCAGACGAAGCGAGCCAACTTCACGCCAGCCGGGCGAGCGACCGGTGTCGGCCGCTTCCGCCTCCAACCGACGATAAAGATCGACGCTGTGCATCATCATGCGGGTGAGGGGCAGGGAGCCTCGTAGCTGCCCCACCAGACCGGCGGAGTGGAAGGTGCTTCCGCTGGTGGGCTCGGCGCGGTCGAGCACGATGACGTCGGTGCAGCCCGCTTTGGCGAGGTGGTAGGCAATCGACGCGCCGCCCACTCCCGCACCGATCACCACTACCTCTGCGTGATCACGCATCCTCGGCGGCTTCCTCGAGGAGGCGGGCGAACCCGGAGCGCCCTGCATTGTGCAAAAAACGGTCCATGTGCTCGTTGGAATAGGCGAGGAAATCCACCTCTAGTGAGCTGACCCCGGCCTGCACCAAACCCCACATGGCCTCGCGGAGGTCGCTGATCAGCCGCATGAGGCGCAGCCGGGCCAGAGGCCGGGCCGTCACGGCGCCGAAGTAGGCGGCGATGAGGCCTTCGTCGTCCTCCAGGCCGTTGTTCACCGCGAAGTTCCCGAGGTCGAAGAACCGATCGTTCATCCCGGCATACTCCCAGTCGATGAGTTGGAGCCTCCCCTCGGAGGTGAGGAGGAAGTTGGCGGCGAGGAGGTCGTTGTGGCACGGGCAGAGCGGCTCGGGTGAAGCGGCGAAGGCGCTCCGCACCGTCTCGGCCACCTCCATGGCCGGCCCGAAGGCCTCCGGGATACGCACCCCGTGTTCCACCGCGACGGCGGCGTACATCGGTGGCACTCGGTACCAGTCGAAGGGGGCGGCGATGGCGGGCGCTTCGTGCACGATTCGCAGGAGGGCGGCCACCTCACCCAAGAGCGGGGGGCGACCGAGCGCCTCGGCGCCGGGGGAACCGCCCGCGACGAATCGGGTGACTAGCACCCCGGTCGATTCCACGAAGGCCTTCACCGCGGGCGCGATCCCGAGGCGAGCGGCTTGTTCGGCGGCGGCGCGTTCGTGGTGACGGTTGATGCCCAACAGCGCGGTGTGTTCGCCGGGAACCCGCATCACAAAGTGTTCGCCGTCCACCGTCACGCGGTAGTTGCGGTTGGTGATGCCGCCCTTGAGGGGCACCACGGTGCGTGCTCGACCCCCCCAGCCCGGCACGCCGTCGAGCAGTTCGTCCAACTCCATCAGCGCGGCTTAGGGGTATGGCTCTTGGTCATGTCTTCACCCTCGCAGTGGGCCCCAGCCGGGGTGGTACGGCGGTGTCTACCAGGTCTTCGAACACAACGCGCCGGGGTATGGTTGACTGCGCTGTGACTTCATCCTTGACCGTTGAGAACTTACGCCGCCTGGTGGAACAGGGCGAGATCGACACCGTGGTGGTGGCCTTTACCGACATGCAGGGACGCCTCCAGGGGAAGCGCTGCCACGCCCAGTTCTTCCTCGACGACGTGTTGTCTCATGGGTCGGAAGGGTGCAGCTACCTCTTGGCCACCGACGTGGACATGGAAACGGTGAGCGGGTACGCCATGACGTCGTGGGACGAGGGCTACAGCGACTTTATGCTTCGGCCCGATCTCGCCACCTTGCGCCTCGTGCCTTGGCATCCGGCCACCGCGCTGGTGTCATGTGATCTGGCCCGGGAGGACGGCTCGGCGGTGATGACCTCGCCCCGCCAGATCCTGCGCCGCCAGATCGACCGGTTGGCCCAGCATGGCTTGGTGGCCTACGCCGGCACCGAACTTGAGTTCATCGTGTTCCAAGACAGTTACGAGGACGCCTGGACGCGCCGCTATCAGGGCATGACTCCCGCCAACCAATACAACGTGGACTATTCGCTGCTGGGCACCGGGCGGGTGGAGCCGTTGCTGCGCCGTATCCGTAACGAGATGACCGGCGCCGGTCTGGTGGTGGAGTCGGCCAAGGGTGAGTGCAACCTCGGGCAGCATGAGATCGCGTTCAAGTACGACGAAGCGCTCATCACCGCCGATCAGCACTCCGTCTACAAACTCGGAGCCAAGGAGATTGCCGCGCAAGAGGGCATGAGCCTCACCTTCATGGCCAAGTACGACGAGCGCGAAGGCAACTCCTGTCACATCCATCTCAGCGTGCGTTCTGATGACGGCACGCCGGTGATGGCCGGTAATGGTGTGGGTAATGCCGAAGGGTTCTCGCCGTTGATGGAGCAGTGGCTGGCCGGTCAACTGGCCTGTTTGGAGGAGTTTTCCCTGTTCTATGCGCCCAACGTGAACTCCTATAAACGTTTCGTGGAGGGCAGTTTTGCCCCCACCACCGTGGCCTGGGGGCGCGATAACCGAACCTGCGCCATCCGGGTGGTGGGCCATGGGGCTTCTCTGCGGGCGGAAAACCGAGTGCCCGGTGGCGACGTCAACCCCTACCTGGCGCTCGCGGGGGTGATTGCCGCCGGGCTCCACGGGGTGGAGAACCAACTCGGATTGGAGCCCGAGTTCACCGGCAACGCCTACCTCGCTGACCGACCCCGGATGCCCTCCACCCTGCGGGAGGCCACGGCGCTGTTCGAAGGTTCGGCCGTGGCTCGGGCGGCCTTCGGCGACGACGTGGTGAAGCATTACGGGCACGCCGCCCATGCGGAGCAAGCCGTTTTTGATGCCGCCGTCACCGACTGGGAACGCGTTCGCGGGTTCGAACGCCTGTGAGGGGGCGGGCCGTGGCGCTGCCTCGGATTGGGCTGACCGCGGCGGTGGTGCGCGCCCAGTGGGGGCCCTGGGATCAGTCTGCCGTGGTGATCCCATCGGACTACCCGACCATGGTGGCCCGATCCGGCGGTCTGCCTCTGCTGCTGGCCCCCATCGTGCCCGGTGATGTTCAGGCGGCGGCGGCGGTGGTGGTGGCCGGGCTCGACGGGTTGGTCCTTGCGGGTGGTAGCGACGTCGGCCCGAACCTCTACGGCGCCGCCCCCCATCCCGAGACTGATGCTCCCGGCCCTGCTCGCGACGAGTGGGAGTTGGCGCTTTTGCGGGCTGCTCTCGCCGCTGATCAACCGGTGCTGGCGGTGTGTCGCGGTGCGCAACTGATAAACGTGGCTTGCGGTGGCACGCTGCATCAGCACCTCCCAGAGGTGCTGGGGGCGGCGACCCACAGAGCGGTGCCCGGGGGTTATTCGACCGTGCCGCTGGTGGTAGTGCCCGGCAGCCGACTACACGCCATCGTGGGCGATGAGCCGGCGGGGTGGTGTCATCACCATCAGGCCATCGACCGACTGGGCGATGGGCTGATGGTGAGCGCGCGGGCCGCCGATGGCACGATCGAAGGCGTGGAACTCGACGGGTCCCGGTTCGCGCTCGGCGTGCAGTGGCACCCAGAAGCGGCGGCCGACGAGCGCTTGTTTGCCGCGCTCGTGGCCGCGGCGGGGTGGTCGCCGTGAGCGTGCACGAGGTGATCAATCCGGCGACCGAAGCGGTGGTGGCCCGGGTGGTGCGCACCCCCATCGAGGAGGTGGATGCCGCCGTTGCTCGCGCGCGGGCCGCCTTTCCGGCCTGGGCGGCCGTGGCCCCGGGGGACCGCGCCCGCCTGCTGCGACGCTTTGCCGCCGCCGTGGATGCCGATGGCGAGCACTTGGCGTCTCTGGAGGTAGCCAACGCTGGCCACACCATCACCAACGCCCGCTGGGAAGCGGGGAATGCCCGCGACGTGATCGACTACTACGCCGGGGCGCCCGAACGGCTTTTTGGTCGGCAGATCCCCGTGGCGGGCGGCGTGAACATCACCTTCCATGAACCGCTGGGGGTGGTGGGGGTGATCGTCCCGTGGAACTTCCCGATGCCCATCGCCGCCTGGGGCTTTGCCCCGGCGTTGGCGGCGGGGAACACCGTGGTGCTCAAGCCGGCCGAGGTGACCCCGCTGACCGCCCTGCGTCTGGGTCACTTGGCGATGGAGGCGGGGATCCCGCCTGAGGTGTTTCAGGTGATCCCGGGTCAGGGATCGGTGGTAGGGCAGCGGTTGGTGGATCACCCCGACGTCCGCAAGATCGTGTTCACCGGATCGACCGAGGTGGGCCGCTCAGTGATGGTGGGGGCGGCCGCCACCATGACGCGCATCACCCTTGAACTCGGGGGCAAAAGCGCCAACATCGTATTTGGCGACGCCGATCTGGAGCGCGCCGCCGCCACCGCCCCCTACGCCGTTTTCGACAACGCCGGCCAGGACTGTTGCGCCCGCTCGCGCATTCTCGTAGAGCGGTCGGTGCACGACCGCTTCCTGGCCTTGCTGATCCCGGCGGTGGCGGGGGTACGGGTGGGGGATCCCACGCTCGAGGACACCGAGATGGGCCCGCTGATCTCCGCCGCCCACCGAGAATCGGTGGCGGCCTACGTACCGGAAGGGGCGCCGGTGGCGTTTCGGGGCACGGTCCCCGATGGGCCTGGTTTCTGGTATCCGCCCACGGTCCTGGCCCCGGTGGGGATGAGCGACCGGGCCTTCCGGGAGGAGATTTTTGGGCCAGTGGTCACCGTGGTGCCCTTCGATGACGAAGCCGATGCCATCCGCATCGCCAACGACAGCCCGTACGGCCTGTCGGGTTCGATCTGGACGGAAAACGGGGGGCGGGCCCTGCGGGTGGCCCGGGGGGTGGAGGCCGGGAATCTCTCGGTGAACTCACACTCCTCGGTTCGCTACTGGACCCCCTTCGGCGGCTTCAAGCAGTCGGGCCTCGGCCGTGAACTGGGACCAGATGCGCTGTCTTGTTTCACCGACGTGAAGAACGTCTTCATCTCAACCTGATCGGAGCTTTTGTGGATCTCACCCAACGTTTGGATGGACGCGTCGCGGTGATCACGGGCGGGGCCGGGGGCATTGGTCTCGCCACCGCCCACCGCCTTGCGGCCGAGGGGGCCACGGTGGTGATTGCCGATCTCGAACACTCCAGTGGCGCGGAGGCCGCCGCCGCGGTGGGGGGCCTGTTCGTGGCTACCGATGTGACCGACGAGGGTCAGGTGGAGGGGTTGTTTGCCGCCACCGTGGAGGCCTATGGCGCGGTGGACATCGCCTTCAACAACGCGGGCATTTCCCCCCCCGACGACGACTCCATCCTCACCACCGGGTTGGAGGCGTGGCGACGGGTGCAGGAGGTGAACCTCACGTCGGTGTTTTTGTGCTGCAAGTACGCCCTGGGGCACATGCAACGCCAGGGGCGCGGCTCGATCATCAACACGGCATCCTTTGTGGCCGTGATGGGCGCCGCCACCTCGCAGATCTCCTATACGGCATCCAAAGGCGGTGTTCTGGCGCTCAGTCGTGAACTGGCAGTGGAGTTCGCCCGGCAGGGGATCCGTGTGAACGCCCTGTGCCCCGGCCCGGTCAATACGCCGCTGCTGCGGGAACTGTTCGCGAAGGATCCGGAGCGGGCCGCCCGCCGGTTGGTGCACATTCCGATGGGACGCTTTGGTGAAGCCGACGAGATCGCTGCCGCGGTGGCTTTTTTGGCCAGCGATGATGCGTCGTTCATGACCGGCGCCACCTTCCTGGTGGACGGGGGGATCTCCGGCGCCTACGTCACGCCGTTGTGAGGGCTGACCCGTCGCCCTCGATCGATTTGGCGGCCCTGGCGGCCTGGATGGACGGTCAGGATCTTCCGGCAGGTCCTATCGAGGCGGTGGAGCCGTTGGTGGGCGGCACCCAAAATGTTCTCCTACGCTTTGAGCGGGGTGGCACCACCTTCGTATTGCGCCGAGGCCCGTGGCATCTACGACGTACGAGTAACGATGCCCTTCGCCGGGAGATGCGGGTGCTGGCGGCGTTGGCGGGGAGTGCGGTTCCGCATCCCGAACTGCTGGCGGCCTGCCCCGACGAGTCTGTGCTCGGGGGGGACGCGGTGTTTTATCTGATGGAGGCGGTCGATGGTTTCAACCCCACGATCACGCTCCCGGCCCTGCACGCGGGAGATCGCGACGTTCGCCATGCCATGGGTCTGGCGGCGGTCGATGCCCTGGCGGCCCTGGGGGCGGTGGATCACGTTGCGGTGGGTCTCGGTGACATGGGTTCCCCGGCCGGGTTCCTCGAACGACAGGTACCTCGTTGGCTGTCCGAACTGGATTCCTACGGGGTTCACGAGGGGTACCCCGGGCCGAGCATTCCTGGCCTGCACGACGTGGCGACCTGGCTCGATCGGCACCGACCGGCGCGGTTCACCCCCGGCTTGTCGCACGGCGACTACCACCTGGCCAACTTGTTGTACCGGCCCGATGGCCCTGAGGTGGCCGCCATCGTGGACTGGGAAATGTGCACCATTGGCGACCCCCTCCTGGATCTGGGTTGGTTGTTGGCCACCTGGCCCACCGGAGACCAAGGGGGAATCGGTGGGGGGCCGCTCAGTACCGACGGGGGCTTGCCCACGGCGGGAGAACTGGTGGCTCGTTACGCCGAGGGCACCACCCGCGATGTATCGGCGATGGTCTGGTACGAGGTGCTGGCCTGTTTCAAACTCGGCATCATTCTCGAAGGCACCCACGCCCGGGCCTGCGCCGGGCAGGCCCCCGTGGCGATCGGAGACCTGCTGCACGCCACCACCCTCGGACTGTTCAGCCGAGCAGCGGACCGGATCTCGGCGGCCTGATTCGTCCGCCGAGATGCGGCGGTTAGTCGTCGTCTTCGTCGATCTCCACCCGCAATCTTCCGTTTTCGAGGCGGGCCCGGAAGGAGAGTTCGGTGTCGGCGCGCTGGAAGTCCAGTTCAACCTCATCAGGGGTTTGTTTCTTCGTCTCGTACGTCCAACCCTCGGTCATCTGCACCGAAATCACCGTGACGGTTCCGTCTTGTACGGCGAGGATCAGCGTTCCGGCCGCACCGAGGGAGTGGGACGTGACCACCGCCGATGGGGCGGGGTTCGGGGTGCGGGTGGTCACCCCGGGGGCCGGGATGGGGACGGCCGCTGTGGTGGGGGCATCGGTTGGTCCGGCCGCCGGGTTGGGGGAAGCGGGCCCGGCGGCGTCGTCGGCGTCGTCGGCGGCGTCGGCGGGAGCGGGGGGAGCGGGGGGAGCGGGGGAATCCAGGCGGCTGGGGGCCCCTCCGGGGGCGTCGGTGGTGAACCGCGCCACCGCTACGGGGTCGAGGTTGGCGTTGTGGGCATCGATGAGCCGCAGGTTGATCAGAGCCCCGCCGCCCGCCAGCAGCACGACCAGGGTCACGGCAATGGCCACCCGTACGGGCTGGAGGTCCTTCACAGTGAGCCACTCTCGCCGCCGGTGGCCTGGGCGCGGGGGATCACGATGACGGCGTCGAGGCCCCCGCCGGGGGTGGCCTGGAGGCGAGCGGTGGCGCGGTTGTTGGCACACAGGCGTCGGACGATGGCCAGGCCCAGGCCGGTGCCATCGGGGCGGAGGCCCCAATGGCGATCGAAGGCTCGCTCGAGATCCTCGGCGGCGAGGCCCGGGCCGTGGTCGGTCACGTGCAGGGCGAGGAACTCGCCCTCGCGCACGCCCCGCAGTTCGACCTCGCTGCCTGCGGGGGCGGCCACGAGGGCGTTGGCGATGAGGTTGTCGAGCACCTGTTCGAGATGGTTGCGGTCGAACAGGATGGTTGCCCCCGCCACCTCCCTATCTTCGACCACGATCTGAATGGAGCCGTCCTCGGCGGCCGGGGCCCAGGCGGCGGCCCGTTCCCGCAGGCTCGCCCCCGCGCCGAGACGCTCCTGCCGGGTGGGCTCGCGGTCGATGCGGGTGAAGGCCAGCAGTGCGTCGATGGTGCGCTCGAGACGTCCGATGTCGGCCAGAACGGCGTCGATGGATGGGTCATCTTCCCGGGTGGCGGCCAGGTTGTCCAAGCGCAACCGCACGGCGGTGAGTGGGGTGCGAAGTTGATGGGAGGCATCGGCGGCAAAGTCCTGGGATGAGCGAACCAACGACGACAATCGGTCGGCCATGGCATTGAAACGCACGGCCAGATCGCGTACTTCTGGTGGCCCGGTCTCGGTGCTGGCGCGGGAGTCGAGATCCCCTTTTTCGAGTTCGTTGGCTACGCCCTGGAGATCTACCAACGCTCGGGTGGCCCACCGCCCCACTCCGAGACCAAGACCAACCGCTACCGCCACGCTGACCAACCCGATGGCCAGCAGGGCCAACCAGTAGTGGAGCACCTCTTCGTCGAGTTCATGGCGCGGTCGGCTCACCCGCACGGCACCGATCACGCTGCCTCCGGCGCGGATTGGGGCCGCCACCACGAGGAGGGTCTCCTGGAGGGTGTCGGACCGGCGGGTCACGATGGCGGTGTCGCCGGCGAGGGCACTGATGATCTCTGGGCGGGTGGCGAAGGACCGTCCGATGGCAGTCCCCACACCGGTGGTGGGGTCTGAGTCGGCTACCGCCAGGCCCGCTTGGTCCACGATGACGGCGCGGGCTCCGCTTTGGTCTTGGTAGGCGGCGACGGTGGTACCGATGGTGACGGTGTCGCCGCTCTCGATGCTCTCCTCCACGTAGTCGCCGATGGCCAGCGCATCGCGCTCTAAGGCGGTGGTGGCTTCGGTGGTGCGTTGTTGTTTGAAGGTCACCGCCAGGGGTACTTCGAGGGCCACGAGCACGACCACCGTGACGGTGAGCAGCACCGCGATGATGCGAGCGGTCATGGCAACGGTTCGCTCGGTCGGGCCCGGAACCCCACGCCCCGAACCGTTTCGATCAGCGTCGGATCACCAAGTTTGCGGCGCAGCGAAGCGATGTGGACGTCGAGGGTCTTGGTGGGGCCAAACCAATTACGGTCCCAGACCTCCTCGAGGATTCCTTGGCGCGTGCGGATGGCCCCAGGGTCTTCGATGAGATAGCAGAGGAGGTCGAACTCCTTAGGGGTGAGGTCCACGGCGGTGCCTTCCACCCGGGCTTCGTGGGTGCGCAGGTCTACGGCGATGGGCCCACACTCGAGCCGATCCGGGTGTTCGCGGTGGTCCGACGGTCCCCGACGCCGCAGGACGGCACGAATGCGGGCGAGCAACTCGCGGAATCCGAAGGGTTTTCCCAGGTAGTCGTCGGCTCCCAATTCAAGCCCGACCACTCGATCTGTTTCCGTGTCTCGGGCGGTCAACACGATGATGGGTACGTCGCTGGCTTGGCGCAACGCGCGGCAGACGTCTAGGCCATCGAGGTCGGGCAGGCCGAGGTCGAGCAACACCAAGTCGAACCCTTCGTGGGCCTCCGCAAGGGCCCCACCGCCGGTAGTCACCCAGGTAACCATGAAGCGCTCGCGCTCCAGGCCCGCGATCAACGATTCGGCGATGGACTCGTCGTCCTCAACGAGTAAGACCCTCATGGTGACATTCTGGTCGGAATGACCGTCAGCGGGGGTGTGCTTACCAAAACTTTGCCAAATGCTGGTGGAGTCGTGGGGCTGACCTAGCCGATACCTGGGGAGCGCATCCCTATGGTGAACGCAGTATCTCCCCGAAGTGAAAGGCACTCTCCCATGAAAAACCCCCTCAAAGATTTGTCCCGAGCGAAGGCCCTGGGCATCGCTGCGGTAGCCGCCGGTGTGCTGGCCTTTGGCGGCTCGGCTGCCGCGATGAGCGTGGGGCTGATCAACAGCTCTTCTCCCGAGCCCTTCAGCCCGGAGGACGTTGTGGTGACCGACGACACTCCCACCGCCGCCGTCGATTCGCCGCTGGACGTGGCGGTGGATCCCGGGGTGGATCCGGACGGATCCTCGCCGGCCGATGGTGTAGAGGAGGCCGATGATTTGGTCGACGACGCCACCGACGGTGTCAATGACGATGCCGATGACGCCGATGAGGCCGA
>SHVB01000030.1 GCA_009694375.1 Acidimicrobiia bacterium | reverse complement strand
ATGACCGCGATCGACATCCCCACCACCATTCTCCGGGGCGAGGACGAGCTCCCCTTCGTCGACCTGGGCGATGGCTCCACCCTGCAGTTACTGCAGGTCGACATCGAACAGGGCCTGTGGGTAGTGCGCACGAAGTTCAGCCCCGGGATGACGGTAGACACCCACAAGCACACCGGCACCGTGCACGCATTCACCCTCACGGGGTCGTGGAAATATCTGGAATACCCCAATGAAGTGAACGTGGCCGGGAGTTACCTGTTTGAACCCGCTGGATCCGTGCACACCCTCCATGTCCCAGAATCGAATACGGAAATCACCGACGTGTTCTTCATCATCCATGGAGCCAACCTGAATCTTGATCCCGAGGGCAACGTGACCACCGTGATCGATGCGGGCGGCATTCGGGACTTCTACTTCGCCATGTGCGAGGCCGAGGGCCACGGTCGCCCCCCGGTGATCGGTACCTGAGACCGCCTCAGAGGTCCTGCTCGATCTCGGTCACCAAAGCCGCCACGCTCACGAGTGGATCCACGCCTTGATCGCGGAGCCACTGGGCGTTGCGGCGATGGAGATCGTCGTGCTCATCGAATCGGTTGAGCACCACCATCGGCTCGTAGCCGCGCTCTCGCAGCGGGGCGAGCGACAGCCCCAACGCGTTGATCACGCCGAGTCCGGCGTCGGCCACCACCACCACTCGGCTGGGCGCAAGGCGCACGAGTAGATCCACGGCATCGCCATCGGCCGCCAAGGGCGAGCGTGGACCCCCGACCGTCTCCAGCCAGCACACCTCTGGCTTCGGGTCGGGCCAGCGGAGCTCGTCGAGGAGATCCTGGAGGGAAGGCACCGGAAGACCCAGTACCGCGGCGGCCATCGGGGGAGCCATCGCTACGGGATAGGTGCGCTCGGGAAGGCACACCGCCTCGGTGGCCTCGCCGGTGGCAGCGGCGAGCACCTCGGCGTCAAGGGGGTGATCATCGGCGGGATCAAAGGACTGCGCCGGTTTTCGGGCCGCCACCGAGTGCCCCCGAGCGCGCAACGAACGCAGCGTGGCCGCCCCTACCCAGGTCTTGCCCACCTCGGTGGCTGTACCCACACACACGATCAGCATGGCGGCCTACAGATCGGCGAGCGCCTTCACGAGGCGCTCCACCTGATCGTGGGAATGGGCGGCGGAGAGCGCCACCCGCAGGCGACTGGTGCCGGGCGCCACCGTGGGCGGACGGATGGCCGGCACCAGCAATCCCTGCTCGAGTAGCCGCGCCGACGCGGCCAAAGCAGCGGATTCCGCCCCCAGCACGATGGGAATGATCGGCGACGGATGGCCGGGCCGCACCGCCTGCACATGGGAACGCAACGTTGCGAGCAGCGCCTCCCCCTCCGCCGAGCGAAGAATCCGCAGCGCCGCCAGGGCGGCTCCGGCATCGCCCGGGCTCGTTGCCGTGCTGAAGATGAACGGGCGGGCCGCGTTCACCAACAGGTCGATGACATCTTGGCTGCCGGCCACGAATCCTCCCAGCGACCCGAGCGTCTTGGACAGCGTGCCCACCCGAACCACCTCCACCCCCTGCCACGGCGCCTCGGCCAGGTCGGGATGCGGCCCGAGGACCGCGTGGGCTTCGTCGAGTACCAGGAGGGCGTCGTGGGTGCGACACACCGACGCCAACGCCTCCACCGGAGCCACATCGCCATCCATGGAGAACACGGTGTCGGTGACCACCAGGGCGGGGCCCCCATGGGCGGCCAGCAACGACTCCACATGGTCCACGTCGTTGTGGCGGCTGATCGCCAACCGACCCTTACCCAAGCGACAGCCGTCGATGATCGACGCGTGGTTCAGCTCGTCGCTCACCACGAGCACCTCCGCCGAGGTGGCCAAGGTGGCCAGCACCGCGAGGTTGGCGGCGAAGCCGGTGGGCAACACCAGGGCGGCCTCCGTGCCCTTCCATCGGGCCAGATCCGCCTCCAGTTCGGCATGGATGGGACGACCCCCGACCACCAACCGCGAGGCGCCCGATCCGGTACCCCACCGAGCAATGGCGTCCCGGGCGGCGGCCGCGACGCCCGGATGGTTGGCCAGGCCGAGATAGTCGTTCGACGCGAACGACACCACGCTGCGCCCATCGAACAGGGCCTCCGGCAGGCGGCCATCCAGCGTGCGGATCGAACGCCACTGATCGGCTCGCCGAATCCCCTCGAGGCGTTCACTGACCCGTCGACCCCACGTGGTCATCAGGGGGCCGTGACCTCGGCGATCGCCGCCACCACCACCGCGACGATGCGATCGATCTCCTCGGCGGTGCTCGTCAGCATGGGCATCAACACAATGACATCGCCGAGCGGACGAATGAGCACTCCTCGGGCTACGCAGGCCGCCGACACCCGTCGTCCCCAGCGCAGCCCCTCCGCCGGCGGCGCCAGTTCAATGCCGACCATCAAGCCCCGCTGGCGGATCTCGGTCACCGCGGCGATCGGCGCCACCCGGTCAGCGAGAGCCTTGGCCAACTGCGCGCCCCGGGCCACGACGTTGGCGAGCACATCCTGTTCATCGATGAGTTCCAGATGACGTCTCGCCACCGCGCAAGCCAAGGCATTCCCGCTGTAGGAGTGCCCGTGATAGAGCGTGCGGTCCGAGAGGTCCGGACCGAGGAAGGCGTCGTAGACCCGGCGGGATACTGCGGTGGCGGACAGCGCCAGATAGCCGCCGGTGATGCCCTTGCCGAGACACATGAGATCGGGCCGCACATCACACTGCTCTACCGCGAACAACGTGCCCGTGCGGCCGAAGCCGGTGGCCACTTCATCGCAGATGAGGAGAACATCGTGCCGACGGCAGGCGTCGGCCACCGCCGTCATGAACTCCGGCGTGCACATCGCCATCCCCGCCGCGCCCTGCACGAGCGGCTCAACCACCACCGCCGCCAACCGCCCGGCGTGCTCCTCGATCGCCGCCACACTCGCCGCCACGTCGCCATAGGGCGCCCGCCGCACGGAGAAACGCAGCGGATCGAACACATCGGTGCCGAAACCACCGTCGCCCACCGAAAGCGACCCGATGGAGTCGCCGTGGTAGGCGCCGGTGAAGGCGAGGTATTGATGGCGCCCCCCCACCCCCTGATTGGTCCAGTACTGGAACGCGATCTTCAGCGCCTGTTCCACCGCCTCGGCCCCATCGGAAGCGAAGAGGAAGTGCGGGTCCTCTATCGGCACCCGTGGGGCCAGCGCCTCGGCCAGCTCGATCGTGGCCCGATTGCCGTGTCCAAGCATCGTGGAGTGGGCCACCTGGTCGATCTGGTCACGCAGGGCTTCATCCAGTTCCGGCACTCGGTGACCCAAGGTGGTTACCCAGAGTGAGGAGATGGCGTCGAGGTAGCGGCGGCCTTCAACATCGATGACTTCACGCCCCTCGGCCCGCTCAACCACGATGGGTCCGTTGTCGGCGTAGACCGACATTTGGGTGAAGCCGTGCCACACCACGGCGGCATCGCGCTCCACCCATCCGCTGTGCGTATCGCCCACAACGCCCGACGCTACCCGCCCAGCCGCCACCCGCTCCGCTCGAGGGCCCCGCCAACTCGACTCAGGCCCCCGCCACCTGGAATGCTGGGGGTCTACGGACCCCCAATTCCCCCCCATCGAGGTAGCCCGTGTCTGAACTTAAGGTGTGGATCGACCAGGACCTATGCACTGGTGACGGCATTTGTGTCGAGCTTCAGCCCGGCCTCTTCGCCATGCACGACGACGGCCTCGCCTACGTCAAAGAAGCCGGCTGGTCCGACATTTTCAACGGCGCCGGCGGTGACCCCGTCTACAAAATGGCCGAAGGCACCGCCGCGGTGCCCGAGTCGCATCTGGAGACCACCATCGAAGCCGCCGAGGAATGCCCCGGGGAATGCATCTTCCTCGAAATCATCGAATAGGCGTCTGGTAGCGAGCAATCTCAGCTCGCCCCACCACCATGTGATGCACCTCATCGGGTCCGTCGGCCAGCCGCAGGGTGCGCTGACCGGTGTACATATCGGCCAGTGGCGTCCATTGCGATACGCCAGTGGCACCGTGTAACTGGATGGCCTGATCGATGATCTGACACACCCGCTCGGGCACCATCGCCTTCACCGCGCTCACCCACACGCGGGCCTCGGCGTTGCCCATCAGGTCCATGGCCTTCGCCGCTTTGAGCACCATCAGACGCATGGCTTCGATCTCGATGCGGGCTCGCGCCACCGTCTCGGTGTTCTTACCCAGCGAGATGAGCGGCTTGCCGAAAGCCTCCCGGCTCAAGCCCCGCTCCACCATGAGTTGCAGGGCTCGCTCGGCGGCTCCGATGGAGCGCATGCAGTGGTGGATCCGACCGGGGCCGAGGCGCAACTGCGAGATCTCGAAGCCGCGCCCCTCGCCGAGGAGAACGTTCTCCTTGGGCACATGCACATCGTGGAGGCGGATGTGCATGTGACCGTGGGGCGCGTCGTCGTGCCCGAATACGTGCATCGGCCCGAGTACCTCCACCCCGGGGGTGTCCATCGGCACCAGGATCTGCGACTGCTGCTGGTGACTGGCGGCCTCGGGGTTCGTGCGCACCATGCAGATCATTATCTTGCAGCGGGGATCACCGGCACCGGAGATGTAGAACTTCTCCCCGTTGATCACCCACTCATCGCCATCGAGCACGGCGGCGGTGGCGATGTTGCGGGCATCGGAACTGGCCATGTCCGGTTCGGTCATGGCGTAGCACGAACGGATTTCGCCGTTGAGTAGCGGCTGAAGCCACCGTTGCTTCTGCTCGGGCGTGCCCACCCGTTCGAGCACCTCCATGTTTCCGGTATCGGGGGCGGCGCAGTTGAGGCACTCCGAGGCCAGCGGGTTCTTCCCGAGTTCCACCGCGATGTAGGCGTAGTCGAGGTTGCTGAGCCCCTGACCCGTCTCGGCATCGGGGAGGAAAAAGTTCCAGAGCCCGATCGCCTTCGCCTTGGCCTTCACACCATCGAGAAGTTCGAGTTGGCCAGGGGCAAAGCTCCAGCGCTCGGCCCGACCCTCGCCCAACCGAAAAAACTCGGCCGTGATGGGGTCGACCTCGTTGGTGATGAACTCCTTCACCTGCTCCAGGAGGGGACGGGCCCCCGCCGACATGCTGAGGTTGTAGAGCTCTCCTCCGAAGTCATCGAGGTTGAGCGGGTTAGCGGGCATGAGCAACTCCTGAGCGATCGTGAAGGTTAGAGCACACCACACCGGACAACCCGGCGACGAAACATCCACAGGGTTGTCCACTTCCTTCCCACAGGGCACCCGTCGTACGGTGCATCCATGGACACCAACGCCTCGTACGAAGTGCAGATTGGGGACACCGTCATCGAGGTCCGCGGGGCCGACGCGTACGCCCCCGACGGCGCACTCACCACCTTCTACCGATGCCGAGATGGCCGCAATGTGGTGGATGTCTGGGCCACCCGGGTGGCCAGTTTCCGTACCGCCGACATCACCAGCATCCTCCGCCTCGATCTCACCCCCGCCTGGGCGCCTTAACCCCGGGGGGTCCCGACCACAACCGAGCCCCCGTAACTGCTAAGCAACCGGGATGAAAATCACGCGCGTCGTCTTGGCCTCCGCCGTCGTTGTGGGGTCGCTGGCCATGGGAGCACCGGCGGTGGCCCAGTGGTCGCGTCCCCGCCTCGCCCCCACCTACGAGGTGAGGGAGAGCGTTGAGCAGATTTCGGTGACGGGGCTCACCCCGGGAACCGACGTTCACCTTGTCCGTCCACTGGCCGCCACCCCCGCCGACAGCGACACCACCGAGGCTGATGCCCTGGGGGGCGTGCTGTTCCGGAACCTCGCTCCCGGCGGCGACTACTCCGTGGAAATTGACGGTGTCGTCACCGACGGGCTCGTGGTGGCCTCCCCCGATTCGATCCCGGACCAGTCCCTCTACGAAGGCCAAACCCTCGAGGAGGGCTTCCAGTACATCACGACCCGAGACGGTACTGAACTGTCGGTCAACGTTGTTTTGCCCGGACCCAGTGACGACGGCCCCTACCCCACTGTGGTTGAGTACAGCGGCTACGACCCCTCCAATCCCTTGGCCGGTCTGGGCGGCCTGGTTCCGCCCGGGGTCGACCCCACGACACTGTGTGGATCTCTCCCGGTGCTCTGCAAGGCCCCGGCCCAACCGGCGTCACTACTCGCAGGGCTCCTCGGCTACGCGGTGGTGGGGGTGAACGTGCGAGGCACCGGATGCTCCGGAGGTGCCTATGACTTCTTCGAGACGCTGCAGGTGCTCGACGGCTACGACGCCATCGAGACCATCGGAGCCCAAGACTGGGTGAAGCAGCACCATGTGGGCATGGTGGGCCTGTCGTACCCCGGCATCGCCCAACTCTTCGTAGCCCAATCCCAGCCCCCCAGCCTCGCGTCCATCGCGCCGTTGTCGGTGTACGGCGACACCGCTACCGGGGTCCTGCGGCCCGGCGGCATCTTGAACACGGGATTCGCGGTCTCGTGGGCGAGCCAGGTGCTCGCCAACGCGGCCCCTTCGGGCACCGATTGGGTGCGGCAACTCATTGCCGAAGGCGACACGGTGTGCGCCGACAACCAGCGCCTGCGCCTCCAAAACGTAGACATCGTCGAGAAGGCGGAGAACACCCGCTATTACACCGACGACGTGGCTGGCCCTCTTGATGTGCGTCGATTCGCCGACAAGATCAACGTGCCGATATTCCTCGCCTCGGCCTGGCAGGACGAGCAGACCGGCCCCTCCTTCGCCGATCTCCTCGACCGCTTCGACTCGGCCCCGGTGAAACGGTTCACGCTCTACAACGGCCTCCACGCCGACGGCTTCGCCCCGCAGATTCTCAGTGAGTGGAACGCCTTCCTCGACCTTTACGTGGACAATGAGGTGCCCAGTATCCCGCCGATCATCCGGTCGCTAGCCCCGCTGTTTACCCAGGCGATCTTCGGCGGGGGTATCTCCTTGCCGCCGGATCGCTGGGGCGGCGTCGCCAACGCCACCCAGGCCCGGCAAAAGTACGAGGCCGAACCCGAGGTCCGCGTGATCTTCGAGAGCGGGGGCGGCGCCGCCAACGGCCTCCCGGTGGGCGCCTTCGAGCACACCGTGGAGCGATGGCCCGATCCGGCCGTGGCCGCCCATCGCTGGTGGCTTACCCCCACCGGTGGCCTCCAGGACCAGGCCGAGTCGAACCTTCTGAGTTACGTGAGCTTCGAGCCCGATCAGAGCGTAGGGGACACCACCTACTTCTCCGGCGGCAGTTCGGCCATCTGGAAGGCCCTACCTGCCTACGACTGGAAACCCGCCCTTGCCCGTCACGAGGTGGCGTTCGAAACGGGCGAGCTTTCCACCACCATGACAATGCTTGGAACCGGCAGCGTGGACCTGTGGGTGCAGTCCAGCGCGATCGATGCCGACCTTGAGGTCGTGGTATCGGAAGTGAGGCCCGACCAGCAGGAGATGCTCGTTCAGTCGGGTCGCCTCCGGGCCAGTTACCGAGCCCTTGAAGCCGACTCCACCCAGCTCCACCCCACCCACCTCGGACGCGAGGCCGATATTTCGGCGTTGCCGGCGGCCGAGTGGACAAAGGTTCGGGTGCTCATTCCGGCGTTCGGTCATGTGTTCCGAGCCGGCTCTCGTATCCGGATCGCCGTGAACACCCCTGGCGGCGACCAGGCCACCTGGTCGTATGACATCTTGTCTCTCCCGGCTGGCACTCGTCACCACATCGGAACCGGCGGGGTGGCGGCATCCTCCGTGGCGCTTCCCGTGCTCTCCGGCCTCACCGTACCCACCCCACTTCCGGCCTGTCCGTCGCTGCGGGGCCAGCCCTGTCGGCCCACGGGGGCGATTGTGTTCACGACCTCGGACCTGCCGCCCGCCCAGCCCCCGGTGGCTCCCCGAGCGGCGGCGCCCGGCTTCACCGGGTAAGGCCCGTTCTCACGGAGATAAGCAAGCGGACAGCGGGCCAGCGGGTGGTCCACAGATTCCTCGGCAGCGCTGACCGGTGAGGGACACGGCTCCGTCGCCCGCTTCTGCCGATATGTCCGTCGCTCCCGGCTGACCGCTTCGGTGGGTAGCGCTGGGGAGAGGGTGAGGGGAATCGCCCCTCTCCTGCGAGCGGCGGATGGGCACGACGGTGTCGCCGCTCGGGGCCCGGCGGAGCGCGTCATGGGCACCGCCCATGGCATCCATCACAAACTGAGACAGGTACACCGTTCGCCGCACGAAATCGCTGCGGCGGCCGGCGATCTCAGCGGCCCCATCCCTCAGGGCGGTGTGATCCCGTTGGCCGCGAAGTACGACTCGATCGCGGGGGCGAGCGCTCTGGCAAAGGTGCTCGTGAGGTGAGTCCAATCGGCCTTCACCACGAGTTCATCGACGATGGGATCACAGATCGGCAGGTAGGGGCACACCAAGCGATCGAGATCGACGGACCAGACCTGATCGTCGTCTGCATCGAGACGACGATAGAGGCGCTCGACGCTCGTCGGGGTGGGATCTACGACGTAGCGGCACTCCGCCACGCTCACGGCTTCGGAGAGGCAGGTGAGCGGGTTGAGCACGCCGTACGGGATGGGTTCGAGCATCACGACCTTGCGTCCCCCGGCGCCCAGTTCGGCGAGAGAGTCGGTCGTGGTCTGCTCGAGCCAGTCATCGAACTCCGGTGCGCTAGCCGCGAGCGGCTGTCCGTCCGGGCCACGATATTGGGGTTCCTGATTCGGTACCTCGTAGCCGCGGTTCATCACGACGATCACGTCGGGGTCGAGGGCCGGGATCACTCGGTCGTAGAGGTCATCCTTGGCCTTCTGGCATTCCTTGAGGCGTTGGTTCGGATTGACGAGCGTGACGGCGTAGAGGTCGCGCTGCCAGGGGCAGACGAATTGCACCGACACCGATAGCGTGAGGTCGTAGCGGTCGGCCATCGCGGTGAGGGTCGGGATCACCATCTGGGCGTGGCTATCACCGATGAGAGCGATGTGGGGTCCGGACCCCACCCGAAGGGTGCAGACATCGGGGGACTGTTGGTAGCAGGCCGACTGCGGCGGGAAGTCGGCCTTGAGGGCGGCGAAGTCGAGGTCGGCGGGGACGGCGCTGAAGCTGGTCGTGGGGATCCGGGGCCCGGCGACCGCGGCAACCGAGGTGGTCCGGGACGGATCGAGCACGGCGGGGATGATGATGAGCGCGGACACCGCGCTGAGGGCGAGTCCACCGACGATCACGGGAGTTCGGAAGCGGTCCAATACGGCCGAGAAGCGCACGGGCCGCTCCAGGATCTCGAAGCTCAACGAGGCCAGCGCCGTTGCCACCACGGTGGTGAACGCGATCGTGGACATCACGCTCAGGTCGAACGATCGAGCCAGTACCAGGATCACGGGCCAGTGCCAGAGGTAGATGCCGTAGGAGATCCTCCCGAGGTAGACGATCGGTGCAAGGGAGAGCACCCGTTGGGCCACCCCGCCGTCGGCGACCTCGAGGGCCACGATGGCCAGTGCCGTGGCCAGGGTGACCAAGGCCCCGCGCCCGATCGCGTCGAGCGAGATCCAACTCGAGGCGACGATGCCGATCGTCACGATCGAGGCCAGGCCCACCCAGCGGGCGGGCCGGGCGAAGCCCGCCAAGCGCGTCACCAGTGCGGGCGTCAGCGCGATGAGCGCGCCCGCCATGAGCTGGTAGGCGCGGGCGTCGGTGCCGTAGTAGGCCCGGGATGGGTCCGATGACCGCAGCGACCAGGCCCAGAGCAAGGACGCCAGTGCGCCAACCGCCACCACGCCGCGCAGGACCTGCCACCGGCGGACGTCGAATCGGCGCGCCAGCAGCCAGAGGCCTCCGAGTAGCAGCGGCCAGGCCAGATAGAACTGCTCTTCCACGGCCAGTGACCAGAACTGCAGCACCGGGTTGGTGGCGGGATCAGCGGCGAAGTAGTCGCCGGCCTGGCGGATGAAATACCAGTTCGTCACGTACAGGAAGGCGGCCTGGAACCCGCCTTTCGAGGCCGCCACCTCGATGGGCGAAGCCAGCGCCGAGTAGACGATCGCCGAAGCCACCAAAACCACGAATGCGGCCGGCAACAAGCGTCGAAACCGGCGGGCATAGAACCGGCGGTAGGAGATCGACCCGTCCGAGGACAGGTCGCGAAGCAACAGCTGGGTCACCAAGAACCCCGACAGCACGAAAAACACGTCGACGCCGACGTAGCCAGCCGAGAACCGCTCGCTACCAGAGTGGAACAGCACCACGAGGTACACCGCCACCACCCGCAAACCGTCGAGGTAGGCCCGGTACCCCTCGGACGGCGTGGCGCTACCGGGAGCCACAGGCATCCGGACGGTCCGGCCGTACCGGTCGATGAGGGGATCGCGCCGGCGAGCGCTGCGTCCTCATGGGTGTGCCTCCCCGCCTCTCATGGGTCGGCATCCTACCGACCGGCGGTCTTCGCCGGGCATCACCCGGCGAACCCGACGCGCCCGCGGCCGGCGCCGCCGCTCCCAGACTTTTCCTGACCGCTGAATGACCCCCGTGATCCCGTTTTCGACCGGCGTTCACAGCTGGGCACCCGGGAAGGGCGGTGGTTAGCCCGCTCCCGATGGCGAGTGTGTTGCCGGTGGGCCCCACGGATGCGCAAGAATCCTTCATGCGCTGTGATCGGGGTGATCTCCCTGTGCCGACCCGTCTCTCCACAACGTGGGCCGGGAAGGCCGGTGGAAGAACCGGGGGCCGCACCAGCTCCGGATGCTCCAGCACTTCGGCCTGACCCCCGCCACCGACCTGCTGGACATCGGGTGCGGTCTCGGTCGACTCGCCTTCGAGTGCGCGTCCTACCTGGACGACGACGCCACCTACACAGGGTTCGACATCGCGCCGGTGGCGATCGAGTGGCTCAAGGAGAACTACGCCCCCCGCGCCTGCCTGGGTTCCGGTTCGACCTTCTCGAAGTGCACAACGAGCGGTATCGGCCCGACAAGGCACTGGGACCTGAGGAGGTCCGGTTCCCGTACGATGACGACAGCTTCGACATGGTCTGCGCGTTCGAGGTGTTCATGCACATCTCACCCGATGGCGTGCGCAACTACCTCCGCGAGGTCGCCCGCCTCCGTAGACCCGGAGCCACCGCCATCCTCACCTTCATGGCCATCTACCCCGGCGAGCACGAGGTGCGGAACGCGGGGCGAGCCTTCATCCGCGTCTCGGAGGGCGTCTACTCACGGTTCCCGGAACGCACGTCCACTTCGATGGGCTACGACTTAGCCCTGATCCGCGAGATGCTCGTGGAGGCCCAACTTGAGGAGTTCGACCTCCTCAAGGGGAGCTGGCATGACCCGTACATGGAGTTCACGCCGCTCACCCACGGATGCGACCTCGTCGCCGTCCGAGGTCCCTAGGCCACGCCCTGCTTGGCGCCGGCCGGGGCGACGAGACGCTCCAGCGGTGTGATGAGCGCCGGCTTCCCGCTCTCCTTCACTCGCCCCGATGGCGCGAGGTTACACCTCTCCTTCGAGCGGGCAGCGCCCGCCCCGGAAGTTGCACAGCCCTTGTCGAGAACGACGGAGGGGCACCGCTTGGGTGCCCCTGCCAGCCGATTCTTGGAGCGGACGACGGGATTCGAACCCGCGACCCCAACCTTGGCAAGGTTGTGCTCTACCAGCTGAGCTACGTCCGCGTGAGGGGGCGACGATAGCAGGAGCACCCGATCCGCCCCAACCTCTAGGGACCCGGAAACTCAGGCCAGCGCCCGGGCGATCAGCGATCGATCGTGGCTTCTCATGGGCAGGTCAGCCACGCAGGCCAACCCGGCCGGGCTCATCTTGGCCGCTGTCTTCCCGATGACGGCCACCATCTTGTCGTCGCCGAGGGAATCGGTGGTGGCGGCCAGCTGCGTCTCCAAGAACACGAGACAAAGGGCGTCTTCGTGCACCTGCACTTGCGGGTCTGAGCCCAGACCCTCCTTGCGGATGATGCACTGCACTCGGCTAACGGTGGGCTCGTCGTAGCCCGCCGCCACCAAGAGCCCGGCCACCTCCTCGGCATGCTGTTTACGCAACGCGCTGCGCCACCGCAGATAGCCAGCCCGTCCCTCCGGTTGCGAAGACCGCGGGGATGACCAGCGCCGCAGATGGTGTGCCCGAGCGGCCAACAATTGTGCCTCGCTGGCCCCCGGGTCGAGGCGGTGAACCCACTCGGTCATCAACACGGCGTGAGCCAATTCCTTGGGACGAGTTTCACCCCGCACCACGATCTGGTGTGGATCGTCAGCGTTGGCCGCGTCTATCGCCGCCACGGCTTCGTCGAAACGTCCCGCCATGATCTCAGCCCGGCACGGTCGGGCGAAGATCTGTACGCAGCACCAAGACGCCATCTTCCAACGTGGCGGTGGCATCGCCCAGGATGGCGAAGTCCTGGAAGTCGATCTGCGCCTGCTCGATAAAGCGGGTTCGCTCCTCGCCCCCGACGGGAGGAAGCGGCCGGCTGCGCACCGCCTGGGCGCGATCACGGAAGCGTTGGAGCATCGCTTCTGGGTCTAGATCCAACTCAGCCATGACCCAAACCTACTCCGAGGACAGCGGCGGTCGCGTCGCCACCCAATACCGCCAGGTGAGCACACCGACGCCTGCCGCCAACACCAGAAGACCCCCGATCACCGCCGCGATCAACATCCGGTCGCTGCCGTCCTCCCGGCTGATGTTGTTGGTTGACTGGATCACGCTGGTGGTGGTCGTGGACTCCGCCCCCTCAGTGCCATCCCCCGGCACCAAGACATCGACCGAGGTGCTCACCGCGATGGTGGTCGTAGTGGAGGCGGCGCGGGTGGCCGCAGGGGTGGTGCGACGCGTCGCGGTGGTCTGGCGCGCCACGGTGGTGGAGGTGGTGAAGGTGGTGGTGGCCGGCACCGTGGTGGTGGTGGCGGCCGTGGTGGAGGTGGGAGCGGTCGTCGTGGTGGTGGTGGAGCTGGTATCGGTGGTCGGGGGGACCCCAGCCCCGGCCGGGCCCACCCAGCCCAGTGCCAGTGCCAACGCCACGCCGAGCCCTGAGACAACCAGGAGCAGTGGACTCCTTCGTGCTCGCCTCTCGCTTCTGCTCAACGCACCTGCTCCTTCCCGACGGAAGTGTCAGGCTACCGGGCGCCCATCACCGGTCACAGCCACAACCCATCAACACTGATGGGCCGGGCACGAATAGGTGGTGCGTCCGCCAATGGTCCGTCGCTGCAGAGGCGCACCATCGCGAGGGCAGGTGGCCCCTCGCCGTCGGGCCACCTGCAGGTCGCCGGTATGGCTACCCCCGCGCGCCATGAGCTGCGTGATCGTGCGGCGCAGATGGACATGCAGCCGCTTCGCCTCCCGGTCGTCGATCGCGCTCGCCACCCGGGCGGGATCGAGACCGGCCTGCCACAACATCTCATCGGCCAGGAGATTGCCAATCCCCGCCACATGATGCTGATCGAGCAGCCATGCCTTGAGCGGGGCCCGACTCGCGGCCAGGCCCCGCCGCAAAGCCGCTGCACCAATCACGAGGGCATCCACGCCCAAATGACCAACATCGGGGGCCAGTTCAACACCGCCCAGACGGCGCGGATCCTCGATCTGCATCGTGTGACCGCCATCGAAGCGCAGCCCAAAGCGCACCCAGACGGGATCGCGGCGAGCACTGGCGTACTCGAGCTTCTCGATGGGTCCCTCGCCGTCGACCAACAGACGCCCGGTCATCCCAAAGCGCAGACCCACGGTGGGCCCATCGGTCTCCAGCAGGAGGAGTTTGCCGATGCGATCCGTGCTCGTGAGAGTCGTACCCCGCAGGGCCACCTGGAGCGCGCGAGCCGTGGTGTTCCCCTTCAGGTACCACGCATCCGGTGCCACCACCCCGGTGAGGGCGAGGCCCACCAGACGCTCGGCCACTCGCCGGTAGTACTCCACTTCGATCATCTCGGGCATGGCATCCCAGCGTGTCGCCTCGGCAACGCTTCCGCAACGTCACCTCCGGGGTCTCGCCAATGGCACAGTAGGGGACTATGAGCATCGTAGATATCCAAGACGCCGACGGGGTGCGCCTCATCACCTGGAACCGCCCCGAGGCGCTCAACGCCCTGAACGACGAACTGTGGGACGCCACCACCGCCGCCCTCCTCAGCTCCCAGGCCGATCCCGATCTCAAGTGCGTGGTGATCACCGGCACCGGCCGGGCCTTCACCGCCGGGCAAGACCTCGCCGAGATGATGGCGCCACCGGACCATGCCGACGGAGCCATGCACGGCTACCGGGCTCTGATCCCGGTGCTGGAAGAGTTCGACAAACCGTTGCTGGCGGCGGTGAACGGTCTCGGGTTGGGAATCGGGGCCACGCTGCTGCCCTACTGCGACATCGTCTGGATCGCCGACAACGCCCGCCTCAAGGTGCCCTTCGTGACCCTTGGAGTGACGACCGAAGCGGCCGGATCCCTCCTCCTCCCCCAGCGCATGGGCTGGCAGGACGCCGCCCACTTCATCTTTACCGCCGACTGGATCACCGCCGAGCGGGCCGTGGCCACCGGCTTGGCTTGGAAGGTCACCACCCCTGAGGCTCTCCTACCCGAGACGATGATGGTCGCTCGCCAGATCGGTGCGATGCCGGTGGACTCGCTACAGACCACCAAACGCCTCATGGTCGCCGGACGACTCGACGCCGTGCGAGCCGCCCGGGCGCGCGAGGACAACGAGTTCCTTCGCATGGTGGGTTCCGAAGAAAACCGGGCCGCCTTGGCCCAGTTCTTTACCTAACCTCCGGCCCTCATCCTGAGCGGACTCAGGAACCGCCCAGCGCCTGACCGAGATCGGCCCGCAGATCATCCACGTGCTCGAGCCCCACCGACATGCGCACCAACCCATCGGTGATCCCAAGGTCGGCCCGCTCGGCGGGGCTGTAGCGGGCCGACACCGTGGCGGGGTGGGTAAGCAGGGTTTCGGGGCCGCCGAGCGAGAGAGCAATGCGCGCCAGTCGGCAGTGGTCGATGAAGGCGATGGTGGCTTCCGCACCGCCGCGCACCTCGAAGGCCACCATGGAACCACCGCTAGTCATCTGCCGCTTCGCCAGGTCGTATTGCCGATGGCTGGGCAGGAACGGGTACGCCACCGATTCAATAGCCGCATGCCCTTCCAGGAAGGCGGCCAACTCCCCCGCCGATGCCGCCTGCCGCTGGGCACGAATCGGGAGCGTCCGCAGGCCCCGCAACGCGTTCCACGCATCAAAGGGGGAAGCCTGGGCCCCCATGGTCGACTGCCAGCCCCAGATCACATCGATCAGATCACGGTTGCCCGCCACCACCCCGAGCAGGCTGTCGTTGTGCCCGGCGATGCCCTTGGTGGCGGCATGGACCACCAAGTCCACCCCGTGCTCCAGGGGGTGCTGCACCGTGGGGCCAGCCAGGGTTGAGTCCACCACGGTGATCGGACCCGCCAGCGCCCCCAAGACGTCGAGGTCCACGATGGAGAGCGCCGGGTTGGCCGGTGTCTCCACAAACACCACCTGGGTGCGCCCGGGGATCACCGCGGCGGCGATGGCCTCGGCATCGGTCCCGTCCACGAAGGTCACCTCGATGCCGAAGCGAGGGAGGTGAAAGGCCAGCAGACCGTAGGTCACCGAGAACACTTGGTTGGTCGCCACGACGTGGTCGCCCTGTGAGCACAGTGCCAGCAGCACCGCCGTGACGGTGCCCATGCCCGACGCGGCCGCCAACGCCGCCTCCGCCCCCTCCATCTCGGCGATGGCGTCCTCAAACTCGCGCACGGTCGGACTCCCGAACCGGGAGTACAACTTCGTGGTGCGCTCGGCTCCCATCATGGCGGCGTGCTCCGCCACCGTGTCCACCTCGTAGGT
>SHVB01000029.1 GCA_009694375.1 Acidimicrobiia bacterium | reverse complement strand
GCCGTCGATTCGCCGCTGGACGTGGCGGTGGATCCCGGGGTGGATCCGGACGGATCCTCGCCGGCCGATGGTGTAGAGGAGGCCGATGATTTGGTCGACGACGCCACCGACGGTGTCAATGACGATGCCGATGACGCCGATGAGGCCGACGAGGCCGATGAGGCCGATGAGGCCGATGAGGCCGACGACGACGACGCCGACGACGACGACGATGATGAGGCCGACGAGGACGATGACGAGGACGACGAGGACGACGCCGACGAGGACGACGACGACGATGAGGCCGACGAGGACGAGGACGAAGACGCCGACGACTGAATCTCCCTACGCGCCATCCGCCCGGCTGGCGCGAGTGGCCCGCCCCCGCCACCGTCATGCTGCTAGCAATGCCCGCATGGTGGTTGGTGGGGTGGCGCTGGCGGTCATGCTCGACCTGGTCGCCCTCATGGGAGCAGGAACCACCAATGTGGCGGCGACCACCGCCCCCTCAGTGGTTCCCGCTCCCGGGGTGGCCTGGTCCGCCTCGACGAGTCCCCGTTCCGAGGGTGCGCCGATCGTGGTGCGCCGCCGGGTGGTCGTGGAGGGTTCGACACCGACCACCTCCACCCGTACCCGCTCGGTCACCACCACTTCGGGTTCCTGAGCCGGATGGTCTCGCCAGTAGTTGATCTGGCCAGTTGCTCGTTTCGGGCGATGGGGACCGAGGTTCAGGTACTCGTCCTCGATGGGTCCGATCACCACCTGCATTGGGCTCGAGCGGAGGTGGAACGCTGCGAGCAGCGGTGGAGTCGATTCCGGCTCACCTCGGATGTGTCCCAGCTTTCCGAGCGGGCTGGGGATTGGGTGCCGGTGGCGGATGAGACCATCGAACTGCTGCGCGCCGTGGTGCGAGCCCAGGAGGCCACCGCCGGTGCCTTCGACCCCTTACTCGGTGCCCATCTGGCCTCGCTGGGGTACGACCGCACCTTCGACGAGGTGGATGGCAATGGGGCCGGGGCCGAGGTACCGACCGCCATCGCCGCTGGGGTGGGGGCCATCGAGATCCAAGACGCCGCCCACCGGGCTCGTATCCCGAGCGGCACTGTCCTCGACCTGGGTGGTATCGGCAAGGGTTGGACGGCTGATCGGCTGGTGCGGATGCTGTTGGCCAACGGCGCCGCCGGCGCCTGCGCCAACCTCGGCGGCGATCTCGCCGTAGCGGGGGAGGCCCCTGATCCGGCCGGATGGGTGGTGGATGTGGCGCCTGCTGATGGGGCTGTTCCGTCCGGTCTGCTCGCCCTGCGATCCGGTGGTCTGGCTACGTCCACCACGCAACGGCGGCGGTGGCTCGGACCGGCGGGCGACCGTCGTCATCATCTCATCGATCCGCGCTCGGGGTCTCCCTGTGAGGGTCTCCTGGTGGAGGTCACCGTGGTGGCACCGAGCGCGGCATCGGCTGAGGTCCTCACCAAGGTTGCGTTCGTTGCCCCTGATCGGTTCGAAGATGCGCTGCGGGATGCTGCGGCGGCCGCTTTGTGCACCTTGGCCGACGGTACGGTGGTGCCCGGCGGGGATCTTGCACTGTGGCCGACGCTGGCCGATGAGGGGAATGATGCTGGCTGAGTTGGATCCACAGGCCTGGTGGTACGTGGCTCGCGCTGCTGGTTTCGTGGCCTGGGGGTTGGCGGTAGGAGCGGTGCTGCTCGGCTTGGCGCTGGCCACCCGGGCGTTGGGCAGCAACCCGCGGCCGGCCTGGCTGCTTGATCTCCACCGGTTCGTGGGCGGGCTCACCCTGTGTTTTATTGCCCTGCATGTGGGCGGCTTGGTGGGCGACAGTTACGTGCACTTTGGTCTTATCGATGTTCTCGTGCCTTTGGCCTCGCCCTATCAGCGCCTCCCGGTGGCCGCGGGTGTGCTGGCGATGTGGCTCCTGGTGGCGGTGGAAGCAACGAGCCTCATGATGAAGCGGCTCTCGAGGCCAACGTGGCACAAGATCCACCTCAGTAGTTACGCGGCCGCCGCCCTGGCCACCTGGCACGGGTTCACGGCGGGCACGGACTCGGACAATGGTTGGTATATCGGGGCGTCGGTGGCGTCCCTGGCGGCGATGGGATTCTTCCTGGTCTACGGGCTGCTCCTGCCCCGACGACGACCCCCTCGGCGGGCACCTCTCCCGCCCCCGCCGGGGGCCTGAGGGCATCGGGGGCGGGTACTGGCCCCTGGCGGGAGCAGGTGCTTTACGCTGGTGGGCATGCCGCTCACCCCATCCGGACAATCACCGCAGGAAATCGTGGCGGCCCTCACGGGTATGCGGGGCAACGATGCTCGTTGGCAGGACGGTCGCACGTTCGGCATGGTCTACGACGCCGGCCCGGAGGCGCATGCGATGCTCGAGACCGTGGCGGCGATGTTCCTGCACGACAACGCCCTCAACACGATGGCGTTCCCGAGCCTGGCCCGCATCCAGTCGGAGGTGGTGGGCATCACGGCCGATCTCCTGCACGGACCGGAGGCCTCCGGTTTCATGACCTCCGGCGGCACCGAGAGCATTCTGCTGGCCGTGAAGGCCGCGCGCGAGCGGTGCCGTCAGGAGCGGGGCGTCACGGCCCCGGAGATCGTGTTGCCAGTGAGCGCCCACGCCGCCTTCCACAAGGCAGCCCACTACTTCGGACTTACGGTGCGCCGAATTCCGGTCCTAGCCGACTGGCGGGCTGATGTGGTCGCCGCCGCCGAGGTGGTGAACGAGAACACGGTGTTGGTGGTGGGATCGGCACCGCAGTATCCGCAGGGCGTGATCGATCCGATCCCGGAACTGGCGGCCCTGGCGGCCTCGGTGGGGGCCAACTTCCACACGGACGCGTGCATGGGCGGCTTCCTCCTGCCGTTTATGGAGCAATTGGGCATGGAGGTGGCACCCTGGGATTTCCGGGTGGATGGTGTCACCACCATTTCGGCCGACATCCACAAACTTGGGTACGCGCCCAAGGGGGCTTCGGTGATCCTGCATCGCACCAAGGCGTTGCGTAAGCATCAGACGTTCGTCTTCGACGATTGGCTGGGCGGCTTTTACGCCTCGCCGGGTTTGCAGGGCACGCGCTCTGGTTTACCGATGGCCTGCGCCTGGGCGATCTTGCACTATCTCGGGACGGAGGGCTATCAGCGTCTGGCCCAGATCACCATCGACACGCATCAGCGCATGGTGGCCGGCATACGAGACATCCCGGGCCTGGCGGTGCTCGGCGAACCCGAGGCGCATCTCGTGGCGATGGCGATTGCTCCGGGCTATGAAGACGCCCTGGATGTCTTTGCCGTGGGTGATGCTCTGCAGGCCAAAGGTTGGTTCCATGATCGACAGACGCCGCCGGACTCGCTGCACGCCACTGTCAGCGCCGGAAATGCGCCGGTGATCGAGGAGTACCTGGCCGATCTGGCGACTTGTGTGGGGGAGGTTGGGGGTACCCGTCTTGCCGACCGGTCCACCACCTACGCCACCCTCGAATAGCCCCTTGGTGGGTGCCGGCCACGGTGATGGGGGAGCGAGTGGGCCGGGCGTCACCACCCCGGGAGGATCCCGTCGCAGCGGGGATCGGGTGGCGTATCCACCCGCCTGACTGGTGGGTCAGTCGTGGTAAGTTGGGGGGGTGTAGCCGTCGGGCACACGGGTTTTTTCTGGGGGTGTGGCAGTGCCTGAGTCGCCGTTCGAGTTCCAGGGGATCAATCACCTGGCCCTGGTGTGCAAAGACATGGCTCGCACCGTGTCCTTCTACCGGGACGTGCTGGGGCTGCGGTTGATCAAGACGATTGAGTTGCCGATGGGGATGGGGCAGCATTTCTTCTTCGACTGTGGCGGCAACAATACGCTGGCGTTTTTTTGGTTCCCGGATGCGCCGCCCGCTGCACCGGGGGTCGCCGCCCCGGCTTATCGGCCCGACACCGGAGAACTCTTGTCGGCCCACGGTTCGATGAACCATGTGGCCTTCAACGTGCCCGCTGAGGCCATCGAAGGCTACGCCGAGCGCCTGCGGGCGGCCGGGGTGGCCTGCACCGATGTGGCCAACCACGACGACAGCGAGTTTGGCCTCAGCGCGGAAATGCACCCGGGGGTTTTCCTCCGGTCGATCTATTTCCAGGATCCCGATGGCATTCTCCTCGAGTTCGCCTGCTGGGAACGGGCCCTCACGGCCGAAGATGTAGCGCACGAACCGGCCACGGCCGTCGTCGCCGCCACTCACTGATCTGATGCCCCGGCTGCGCCAGGTACCTCGGGCCGAGGTGGAAACGCCACTGATTGCCACCATGTACGGCCTGCTGTTTGGCGACCGGGATCCCGTGGCGGAGCCGGGTACGGAAACCGGCTCCCCAGGAGACTGGTGGACGGCCTTCGCCAACGTGCCCGACGTGTTCGAGCATGCCGTGCAGGGCTTTGGGCTCTATCGGAGCCCCCAGCGGCACCTCGACCCAGTGCTACGCGAACTGGCCCAGGCGCGAGCGGGTTGGGCGGCGCAGAGCCAGTTCGTCTTCTCCCAGCATTGCAAATCATTGCGCGAACTCGGCGTATCCGAGGAGCGCATCGCGGCCGTCGCGCATTGGGCGGCGGCTCACTGCTTCACCCCCGTGGAGCGTTTGGTGTTGGCCTACAGCGACTGCCTTGTCTACGACCTCGGTCGCGTGCCCGATGGCCTGTTCGCGGCCCTGCGGGAGCACTTGGACGACGTTGAGTTGCTCGAACTCACCTACATCACGGCGCTGTACCTTCAGCACGCGGTGATGGCGAGGGCATTGCGCACAGAGTTTGACGACGTCGACGAACGTATCGTGGAGGTGGATCCGCCGGCGGATGCATCCGACGCCGCTCGGCCCGGCGGGAGCGGGTAGCGCAACCCCGGCTACCGCCCGGGTTCGGGGCAGCCCCGTCGCTCCGCGACCGCCAGTGCCGCTAACCCCCCTCGGGGGTTAGGTTCCGAGACGGGTGAGGATGTTGCTGGTGATCTGTTCGATCTGGGGGTCGCGGCCGTCGAGGCCGTGGGCCCAGTCGGTGCTACCGGAGGTAATGGCGACGCCGCCCGCTGCCGATGTGTAGGTGCCGAGGACGGCGTGGCCGTAGGAGATGCGCTCGACGTTGTCTGCGGTGCGGGAGCCGAACAGGCGGGCGGCGATGAACTCCACCTCGGAGGGCTCATGGGGGGCGGGAGGACGCGTGGCGGTGGTGCGGGTGAAGTGGGCGGCCGGCGCCGTGCCGAGGATCTCGAAATCACGAGGCGTGCCGTCGGTCCCAGTGGGGTAAGGCAACCCGTCTCGATACGTGAAGTCACAGCCGTCGCACTCGTAGCCCACCGCGGTGGCCGCCGCCCCGAGCACGTCGCCATAACCGATGCCGGTGTTGGCGAAGATCCAGTGATCCGGGCGGTGCACGGTGTAACCGCCCGCACCGGCGGTGGCCCGCTGGCCGATGCGGTGGTAGCCGCCGCGGGCGAAGCTCACCCCGGTCATGTGGTTCTCGGGCCGTTCGATGAGGTGGTCGGACCAGATAGTGGTGAGTTCGCTCACCCGGTCGGTGCCAAACACCGGGTCCTGTTTGAAGAACCCCTTGTAGCCCACCATTGTCTTGGTTGGACCTTCGGGGGTGGGGTCCTCGTGGCGCACCTGCCAGAACGCCGTGTTGCCGGAGAAAAAGGCGGCGTGTCCACCACTGCTGATGAAGCCCTCCACGGCGTCGCGCATGCCGGAGGACCAATACTCGTCGTGGCCCACGGAGAGGAACAGTGAGTATCCGCTGGCGCGCAACAACCCGGGGTGATCGGCCACGTCGGGGTTGGTGACCACATCGATGGCATGGCCATGCTGCTCGGCCCACGTGATGAACGGCAGTTCCCAATCCGGCCAGCCCGCCGAGCCGGCATAGGGAGAGAGGTGATTCAACGCCAGATACCCCACGTGGGCGGCCATCTGCGGATCGGGGGGCGCGGTGGTGGTGACGCGGCGGCCGAGGCCGGGGGGTTTGTACAGATAGCCCGGGGCCATCGGTCGTTGGAGGGACACTTGGGTGCCGCCCGTGTAGAGGTTGCGGCCACCGAAGTCGTTGTAGGCATGCCAGGTATTGGTGGCCAGGGCGAGCAGGATCGAGGCGGTGGGGGCACCGATGCGAGGCCGCACGACGAAGAACGCGTGGCTGCGGCGCCGCTTCCCGTCGACGGCGATCTCCAGGACTGCCTCGTAGTAGCCCGAGCGCCAGGTCTTGTCGACATTGAGCATGAAAGCGACGGGCCAATCGCAGCCTTGGGCGGCGGCATCGGCGGGGATGGGATGGTCGCCGGCGGGGATGGCCTCATCGGCGAATACCACGGTGCGTTCGCCACCTACCCGGGCCACCTCCACTGACACCGGTCGGGCGCCGGCCGATGAGAGATGAAATCCGATGGCCTCGCCGCCCACCACTGATTGAGGCCAGCAGTACCCCGTCACCGTTTCGAACGCCATGGCGGGGACCCTAACGGGGCCGGGACCACGCGGGTATCGGGCCCGGCGCTTCTAGGCTGGGTGGTATGACCAGACCTCTCAGCCGTGCCGCGTTCCTGGCCGCCTACGACCTAGAGGACTGGCGGGTATTGGGCCAGGCCGTAGAGACATGGTTCGTGGCCCCCACCTTTTCCGCCGCCGGTGCGTTCGTGGCGGTGGTGGCCCGCGAGGCCGACGAAGCGGATCATCACCCTGATGTGGAACTGCGCTACCCCGGCCGCGTTCATGTGTGCATCACCAGCCACGATGCCGGCGGTCTCACCGACCGTGATGGGGGCCTGGCCCGGGCCATCTCCCAACGAGCCGCGGCGGCTGGTCTCACCGCGCAGCCGCAGGCATCGACGCGCGTCGAGGTGGTGATCGGGGCGGTCGACATTGACCGGGTGGTTCCGTTCTGGGCCGCCGTGCTGGGGTATCGGTCCGAAACCGCCGCCGGCTCCGACACCGTCGTCCACACCCTGGTTGACCCGCAGGGAATCGGGCCCGCCCTTCGTTTCGAGGGGCGCGACGCAGCCACCCCAGTGGGATTCGGGCGCCGCCTCAACGTGATCGTGGCGGCCGACGAAATGCCCGGGCGGGTTGCCGCCGGAATGGCCGCCGGGGGCCGGGTCATCCTCGAAATCCCCGCCGACACCGCGTGGGTGCTGGCTGACCCCGAGGGCACCGAGGTTGGTCTTGGGGTTGGATCAGACGAGGAGTAGCGGCGACCTCTCCGGTCAATCCGACTCGAGCTCGGCCTTCATTCGTTCCAGGGTGGTACGCATGCCGTTCCGGTTCGTCCGACCGCGTGCCCATCCCAGCAACCCCCAGTAGAGGCGCATGGCGAGCGTGTCCTTCAGGCGAAACGACTCGGTGACGTCGGTGCCACCGGTGGGGTTCGCCACCAGCGCATAGCGCCAGTTGTTGAGCCCTTTCTCCACGGATTCGCCCACCGTAAAGCCGAAGGCCTGGTCCTGCTCGCATTCGGTGATGACACAGGTGGCCCAGTAGATCGGCCCCTTCTGGTTGCGTTTCACGTGACCGCGAAAACGCACCCCCACCGCCGGCCCGGTGGCCCCGTCGAGCCATTCGGCCTCGAAGGTCTCGGGGCTGTAGCGCCCGATCTTGGTTACGTCGCTGACAAGGGCCCACACCTCCGCCGGCGTGGCTTCAATGGTCATGGTCACGGAATCTTGCATCGGCCGCAGCGTAGTGGCCCGTTAGGGCGACGCAGGGTCTCAGCCTCGAGCCAGGTCAACCAGTAGCGCCCGGGTGGGTGCCGCGTCGGCTGGATCCACCACGAACTCGAGGGCGGAGAAGTCGGTGGCCCCGGCGGCGGCGAAGGCGGCGAGACCGGCACGCACTTCATCTTCGCTGCCGATGAGTGACACATCGGCGGGGCCGCCGGCGCCCTCGGTGTCCATGACCCCGCGATACGACGGCAGGTCGTTGTATCCCTCCAGGAGCGTGGCGACCATCGCCTTCACGTCGTCGGGCTTGGTGGTGACACATACCGGCACACTGGCGACGATGCGAGGCGGCGGTTGTCCGGCCCCGGCGGCGGCAGCATCGAGGGCTGGCTTGATCTGCTCGGCAATGGCTTTGGGGCCGCTCAGCCAAAGGATGGAACCGGCGGTTCGCTCACCGGCGAGCCGCAGCATGCGAGGGCCCATGGCCGCCAGCATCACGCTGGGAGATGCGATCTCGGGGGTGCCGCCGATACCGTCGCTCTCCGCCGACCAGATGTCGCCGGTGAAGGACACCTTGCGATCGGTGAGGGCGGGGAGCAGCACCTGCAGGTACTCGTCCATGTGCTTGGCCGGGTTGGCAAAGGGGATCTTGAGCGTTCCCTCGATGCTCGACTTGTGGGCTAGCCCGATGCCCAGCAGGAGGCGCGACCCGATGGCCTCCTGCACGGTGAGGGCCTGGGCCGCCAGCATGAGCGGATGCCGCGGCCAGGTGGGGATCACGGCGGTGCCGAGTTCTATGGTGCTGGTGGAAGCCCCCATCACCGCGATGGCGGTGAGGGCATCGGGCACCGCGAGTTGCGCCAGCCAATAGGTGGCGAAGCCGTCGGCTTCGGCTTGCGCGGCGTGGTCGACGAGG
This sequence comes from Acidimicrobiia bacterium, assembly GCA_009694375.1. NCBI lineage: Bacteria > Bacillati > Actinomycetota > Acidimicrobiia > Acidimicrobiia bacterium. Next base: position 12,555 of record SHVB01000029.1, on the reverse strand, counting down.
GCCCCCAGCGGGGCTCCCAGGGCGATAAGGCTGGATCCGTTGATTCCGATCTTCATCCCTGGATCATGCCGCAATCCGGCCCCTGGGGGGGCGGAGGGGGATCGGGGTCAGTACAGCCCGGCCCCGTGGCCGTCACGGACAGGGCTGCTCTAGGTTTCGGGGATGGACTTTGAGATTCCGGCAGAGACCGAATCCACCCTGCGCGCCCTCGATGCCTTTATCGCGGCGGAGATCGCCCCGCTGCAGGCCCAGGATGACAATGAGCGTTTCTTCGATCACCGCCGCGAGTACTCGCGCACAGACTTCGACAACGACGGCGTACCTCGGGCCGAATGGGAGGATCTGCTGGCCGAGATGCGACGTCGGGCCGACGCAGCGGGGTGGCTCCGGCTCGCGCTGCCGGCGGAGTTCGGTGGCCGAGACGCCAGCAATCTCGAGATGGCGATCATTCGCGAGCACCTAGCCCATAAGGGCCTGGGGTTGTTCAACGACCTCCAGAACGAGAGTTCGGTGGTGGGCAACTTCCCTACCGTGTTGATGATGCGCGACTTCGGCACCGAGGCCCAGAAGGCCGAGTGGATGCCGGGTTTCCTGGACGGCACCCGACGGCTGGCCTTTGGCCTTACCGAACCCAACCATGGTTCCGATGCCACCTTCCTTGAGACCACCGCAGTGGCTGACGGCGACGAGTGGGTGCTCAACGGCCACAAGCGCTTCAACTCGGGGTTGCACCACGCCACCCATGACATCATCTTCGCCCGCACGTCGGGCGAAGATGGATCGCCGGTGGGCATCAGCGCGTTCCTCGTGCCCTGCGACGCGTCGGGCTTCTCGGTGGACTACTTCTGGTGGACCTTCAACATGCCCACCGACCATGCCGAGGTGACCATGACCGATGTGCGCGTGGGGGCCGATGCGCTCTTCGGGCGCCTTGATCACGGATTGGAGTTGGCCCAGTCGTTCGTGCACGAGAACCGGATCCGCCAAGCGGCGTCTTCGTTGGGTGCCGCCCAGTACTGCATCGACGAAGCCGTGGCTTATGCCAACGGCCGCACCACCTGGAGCACGGCGCTATCTACCAACCAGGGCATCCAATTTCCCCTGGTCGAACTCCACAGCGAAGCGGCGATGCTGCGCCAACTGATTCGCATGACGGCCTGGCAGATGGATCGGCGCCACCACATGGAACTCACCCATCAGGTGGCGATGTGCAACTACCGAGCCAACCGTTTGGCCTGCGACGCGGCTGACCGGGCCATGCAAACCTGCGGCGGCGTGGGCTACAGCCGCCACATGCCCTTTGAGCACATCTACCGTCACCACCGTCGCTATCGCATCACCGAGGGCTCCGAGGAGATACAGATGCGCAAGGTGGCCCAGCACCTCTTCGGCTTCGGCGGTCGCTCCACCACCGCCACCTGAACCCGGGGCGATACATCCCTTGCGGGGGGCTGTCTCGGGTATCACCGTTCGATGAGAGCCACTCGACCACCTTCCCTGGGGGGTGGGTTCAAGCCAGCACTACTCATGACGTAGGTAGGAATGGGAGGATCTGGTCATGGCCACCTGGACCGCCGCCGACATCCCCGATCAAACCGGGCAAACCATTGTGATCACCGGAGCCAACAGTGGCCTCGGTCTGCGCTCGGCGGAGGCGTTGGCAGGTAAGGGTGCTCGGGTGTTGATGGCCTGCCGCGACGAACGTCGGGCCAAGGCCGCCCTGGAAGCGGTGAAGATCCACGCGACCGGCCCGCCGCCGGAGATACGCAGCCTGGATCTGGCGTCGCTGGCGTCGGTGCGTGCCTGTGCTGCTGGTTTGATCGATGAACTCGGCCACCTCGATGTGATGATGAACAACGCCGGGGTCATGGCCGTACCCCGGGCTACTACCGACGATGGCTTCGAGTTGCAGTTGGCCACCAACCACCTTGGCCACTTTGCTCTCACGGGCCTCCTCCTGCCCGTCTTGCTCGCCGCCCCGGCGCCCCGGGTGATCAGCGTGTCATCCAATGCCCACAAATTTGGGAAGATCCATTTCGAGGACCTGTTCTTCGAGCACCACCGTTACGGGCGTTGGTCGGCCTACTCCCAGTCGAAGCTGGCCAATCTGCTCTTCAGCAGCGAGCTCCAGCGCCAGGCAACGGACCACGACACGGCCCTCCTCGCCGCCGCCGCTCATCCGGGTTATGCCGCCACCAACCTCAGTTCCGGACCCACCCGGGGAGCCGGGTTTCTCAAGCCGCTCACCAGCTTGGGTGACAAGTTGTTGGGGCAGTCGGATCACATGGGGGCACTCCCGCAGCTCTTCGCCGCCACGATGCCCACCGTGATGGCCGACGACTACTGGGGGCCGGACTCCTTCGGCGAAGCCCGCGGGTACCCCACCCGCGTGGGGCGACGCGCCAATGCCCTCGATGCCGCCGCCGCCGGTCGCCTTTGGAACCGCAGCGAAGAACTTACCGGCGTCTTCTACACCTGGTCCTGAACACGCGCCGCCGTCGCCTTCAGGTAATGAAGTCGGCAATGAGATGGGCGAGGTGGAGCGGGTCGTCGCCCTGGACGCTGTGACCGGCTTCAACGACATGCTCGATTCGAGCGGTGGGTTGGCGGCGGCGTAGTTCGGCTTCCGCCTCGTCGTCCACCACTGAACCCGGGCGCATTCCCCGCACCAGCATCAGCGGCACCGCGATCCGACCCAGGGCATCCCAGAGGTCTTCGGCGGGTAGCGACCGCTCCCCTGACGCGGCGGCCTCTGTGAAGCGCCGGTATCGCCACACCCAGGAGCCGTCCTCGCGCGGCATGGCGTTGTGAAGGATGCCCCGGCGGAGGGACGACTCCGACCGGGTGGGGTTGAACTCGATGGTGCGGGCGAGAAGTTCGTCGAAGTCGGCGAAGCTCTCGGGACCGTTGATGAAGGCCATGATGGCTGCCGCGCCCGGTCCTTCGACACGGGGGGTGACGTCTACCAGCACGACCCGGCGGACGAGATCAGGATGGGCATCGGCCACGGCAATGGTGGTGAGCCCACCCAGCGACATGCCCACTACCGCAGTGGCGGATGGGGCGAGGGCGGCGATCACCTGGGCCACGTCCTGGGCGTTGCGGCGCAGGTCGAGGCTCCCTTCGGCGGGGGCATCGGAGTGGCCGTGACCGGGGAGGTCGATGGCCAGCAGGCTACGGCCGAGGGCCAGGGCGACGGTGTCCCACGTGTGGGCATTCTGGGCGCCGCCATGAAGCAGAACCACCTCTGGGGTTGTTTCTCCCCACACCAGTGCACTCAGCTGGCGATCGGGGGCCACCGTGAACCGCTCCCGGCGCACGACCGGCGGCCCGGGATAGGGGAGACCAAACTCCGTGGCGTTCTCCTGAAACAGCCCGAACTCGTCATAGGGGACCATCGTCATGCTGGTGAACGTATCCTCCATTCGTGCCGCAGACCTTGCTCACCGACCCTCGCCGCCCGATCAGGATGATCTGAGCGGTGGGGAACATCACTGCCGCTCGCTTCGAGGGCACGGTGCCGGTGCGCGATGGTCGCAAACTGGGGGTGGCCGAGTTCGGTACTCCTCACGGGCAGACGGTGGTCTGGTTTCACGGCACCCCGGGCGCCCGGCGCCAGATCCCCGAGGAGGCCCGGCGCATCGCCCAATCCCGCAACCTGCGCATCCTCGGGCTTGATCGCCCCGGCGTGGGCTGGTCGCCGGCGCATCGCTATGGCTGCGTCTTCGACTTCGTAGCCGACGTTGAGATGGTGGTGGACCAACTCGGTATCGGAAATTTCTCCGTGGTGGGTCTCTCCGGCGGCGGGCCCTACGCCCTCGCGGTGGCCGCCGGCCTTCCCGATCGCGTTCGCTCGGTGGGGATTCTCGACGGCGTGGTACCCACCGTGGGGCCTGATGCCGTGCCGGGAGGGGTCGTGGGGTTGGCGAAGGCAGTGGCACCGCTCCTGCCGGTGATACGCCGACCCGCCGGCCTGGCGCTGACCGTCTTGATGCGGGCATCGAAGCCGTTCGGATCACGAGGCCTCGACCTCTACGCCGCCTTATCACCGCCGGGGGACCGCGCCGTGCTGGGCCAGGCGGACATCAAAGAGATGTTCCTCGACGACCTCGCCACCAACGGCGGCCACAGCATGCGGGCGATCGTGGACGACGGGATTTTGTTCACGAAAGACTGGGGCTTCGACCCCGGGGTCATCGATGTGCCGGTGTGGTGGTGGCATGGTCGTGACGACAACATCGTGCCCGTCGCCCACGCCGAGCATTTTGTGCCGTCGTTGCGCCACGGCACCCTGTTCGTGCGCGATGGCGAAAGCCACCTCGGCGGGCTGGCGATCGCCGGCGAAGTGCTCGACACCGTGTTGGGTTGGTAACCCACCGGTCCGGTCCGTTCCTGCCCTGTCCTACGCTCTTGGCATGGCCCTGCCGATCCCCGCTCCCCACTGCACCGCGCTGATCACGGGAGCCTCGGCCGGCATTGGCGTGGAGCTGGCCCGGGCACTGGCGCGCCGAGGTCACGGCGTGACCCTGGTGGCCCGTCGCGAAGATCGCCTGCGGATGCTGGCGGAGGAACTGACGGCTTCTACCGGCGTGCGGGCTGAGGTCATCGTTGCTGATGTGTCTGATGACGCGCAGCGCTCGGCGATCGCCACCACGCTGCGCGAACGCGGCCTCCAGGTTCAGGTGCTGGTGAACAACGCCGGTGTATCCACCATGGGGCCGGTGCATCTAAGTGAGCCCCAGAGCGAGATCGCCATGATTCGCCTCGACGTTGAGGCGGTGGCCCACCTCTGCAGTCTGTTCGTGCCTGCCATGGTGGAGCGCGGCACGGGGGCGGTGCTCAACGTGGCCTCCGTAGCCGCCTTTCAGCCGCTGCCCGGCCAGGCCGGGTACGGCGGGTGTAAGGCGTTCGTGTTGTCCTACTCGCAGGCCATGGCCCAGGAACTGCGCCACCAGGGAGTGAGCGTGACCGCAGTGTGTCCCGGCCCGGTGGAAACGGAATTTGCGGTGGCCTCAGGGATGGGGGAGGCCGAGGCGGCGGCGGCAGCAGCGGCCCTGCCATCGTTCATGTGGGTGAGCGCCACCGAGGTGGCGCTCCAAGCCCTAGCCGCGCTGGACAAGGGTCGGGATGTGTTGATTCCGGGGAGGCCAAATCAGCTGGCCGTGGTGGCGACTCGGGCCGTACCCCGTCGCGTGCTGCTGCGGTTGCTGGCCGGCCGTCATCCCGCCCTGAACCGGCCCTAGGCTGGGGGTGTGGAGGATCTCGGCCATCCCATCTGGGATGCAGACAACCATTACTACGAGGCTCTCGATGCCTTCACCCGGCATCTCGATCCCGCGCTCGGGCCGCGCGCGGTGCAGTGGGCCACGATCGACGGCCGGCAGTATCACGTGCTCGGGGGCAAGGTCAGCCGTGCGGTGACCAACGCCACGTTCGACCCGATCTCCAAGCCCGGGTGCCTGAGCGAGTTCTTCCGGGGCAACCCCAAGGGCGCCAACCCGATCGAGTTGCTACACGACCACGAACCGATCCGCGCCGAGTACCGCTCCGCGTCGGCGCGCCTCGCCGTGCTCGATGAGCAGGGCCTTGAGGGATGTTTCTTGTTTCCCACCTTGGGCATGATCTACGAGGAACCGCTCAAGGACGATCCCTTCGCCGTCTGTGCCACCTTCCGGGCCTTCAACCGATGGCTCGCCGAGGACTGGCCGTTCGATTACCACGGGCGCATCCTCACCGCCCCCTACCTCACGCTGGCTGATGACCAATGGGCGGTGGAGGAACTTGAGTGGGCCCTTGACCAGGGTGCTCGGATCATCGTGATGCGAGCGGCGGCTCCCACCACCGTCACCGGAGAGCGCAGTCCGTTTCATGCGGCCTACGACCCGTTCTGGGCCCGGGTCAACGAAGCGGGCATCACCGTGGTGGTGCACGCCGGCGACACTGGCCGGTCATCGAACGGCTTTGCTCGCGACGGGTTCGCGGCCAACTTCAGCCAGGGAGATTTCCGGCCCACCATCAAGAGTTTCCACATCGAAGACGCCGTCCACGACTTTCTCCTGTCGATGACCCTGGCCCGTCACTTCGTGAAGTTCCCGAACCTGCGGGTGGCTTCCATCGAGAACGGTGCCGAGTTTCTGCCCGATCTGTTCCGAAAGTTGCGCTCGCAGGACAAGAAGCTTCCCGGCTATTTCAAGGAGGACCCGGTGGAGCAGTTCCGCCGGCATGTGTGGGTGAATCCGTTCTGGGAGGACGATCTGGAGACGCTGGTGGCCCTCATGGGCGCCGACCGGGTGATCTTTGGTTCAGACTGGCCCCACATCGAAGCCCTTCCCCACCCCCTTGATTACGTGGCGGATACCCAGCCGCTCTCCCCCGAGGATCGGCGATCCGTGCTGCACCGAAATGCCGTCGACTTGGCGACCCCCCGCCCGCTCTGAAGGTTCCCAGGGTCTGAAATTCTGGCATTGGGGGTGGAAAGGCGTATCCTTACCACTGAGCCGGTGGCGCTACCTCAGGGCCACCAACTCTTCTCTGCATGACAGACCGCACACGTGCTCTCGAGGCCGCGGCGTGGGCTGCAGCGGAGGGCACCGCCACCGCCGATCAGCGGACGTTGCTCGAAGCCGACCCCGTCGCTTGGCGCTTTCTCCTCGAGCGACTGATGGACGAGACCGAGGATGCTCTCGACTCCGTCAGTGGCCTCGGGGGTCCCGAACGCGCCCAAGTGGTGGGGGACTTCGAGGCCGAACTCGATCGCCTGGAAGCGGCCTACGATCTGATCACCCGCTCGGTCTCTACCGGGTCTGGGGTGCTCATTCCCACCGCTGACCCCACCGGCGAAGTGCGCCTGCAGGCTTCCTGGGAGGGCGGTTCCATCATCATCTGGGCCGGCGGCCCCGATGTGGTGGCGCACCGCAACGCAGAGCTGGCCGATCGCCTCGAGGCCCTCGGTGGCCCCAAACTGGGGTGGGCTCCCCACGCCGATGTTTCGCTACCCAACGGGCTGCGGGCGGCGGCGCTGTCTATCCCGGTGGAAGAAGCGCTCGGCTGGCTCGTGGTCGCGGTAGGCGGGGGCAACGCGCAGGACGACGGGGTGGGCGCCAGTGTGCGGTGGCTAGGTCGGGTGGCGGTGGCGGCGGTGCGATTGGTGGCGCGAGGGGATTTGGTTCCGAGCCTGCGTACCCAGCGGCATCCCGATGGGAAGGCGATGGACCTCAACGTGCGGTGGTCACCGGCCCGGATCGATGATGCAGAAGTGTCCCGCCTGGCGGCCGCGATGCCCGGCCCGGTGGCGGTGCTGAGCCGCAAGGAGCCACGGGTGGTCACCATTGAGGTCATCGGGGAGGTGGTGGATGCCATTGCCCGAGAGGCGGCCGAAAAGTTGGAGCGGCCGGCCACCCCGCCGATCATTCGTAACGCTGCTGATGTGGGCGAGGCCTTTATCGCCCGGCTCGACGGATCGCCCTTCACCGCCCCGATCCCGGCGGGCGCGGAAGTATCCAAGCGCCTCGACAGTTGGATCAGTGGCGTGGCGGGAGTGGCCAAGACCACCTTGGTGGTGCAACTCGACCCGCCCGACAAGGGCGACGCTTGGTTCCTGCAGGTGCTCGGCCGCGGTGCCGAAGGCGGCTTACTCCCAGTTGAGCAGGCCCTCACCGACAGCAAGAAAACACGACACCTCGCCGATGAGATGGAGCGTCTGGAACGCCTCTATGACACCCTGCGCCGGGCCGGTGGCCTGCGGCGCGGTCAGGTGTATCTCAGCCAGGACGAAGCCTGGGAACTCATGACGACGATCGGTCCCACGCTGGCGGTCGCGGGATTTGATGTGCGCGTCCCCGCCTTGTCCCGCCGTAAGCCGCGCGCGGGTTTGCGGCTCTTTGTGGAGCCTGCCGGCGAGCCGGTAGTAGGAGCGCATCAGCTCAGTGATGTGCGCTGGTCGGCCGTGTTCGGCGATGTTGAACTGTCGGCGGCGGACATTGCTCGATTGGCGGCCGAGGCCCGGCCGCTGGTGCAGTCGCACGGACGTTGGGTGGAACTCGACGGGGTCGATTTGAAGGAAGCAGCCGCTGCGTTGGCGGAGCGGGCTTCGTCGACGCAGATGACGGGCGCGGAGATCCTCCGTCACGTTGTGGGACTGGAGGGAACGCCCTTTGGTGCCGGGGTACGGGTGGAGGGTTCCGGTTGGGCCACCGACCTGCTCGAAAAGGCCTCGTCGGCCCCCGCCGCGCCCGTGACCAAGCCAGAGGGGTTCCACGGCGAATTGCGCTCCTACCAAGCCGAGGCATTGGGCTGGCTCGACTTTCTCGACGCAGTAGAACTAGGCGGATGCCTGGCCCTGGACATGGGGCTGGGCAAGACCCCTACGGTGCTTGCCCACCTCCGGCGCACGATGGGCCAGGGCCCGTCGCTGGTGATCGCGCCACCGGCGGTGGTGGGCAACTGGGCCGCCGAGGCCGCCCGCTTCGTGCCCGATTTGAAGGTGGTGGTTCATCACGGCGCCTCGCGAGCATCGGCGGAGCAACTGGCGGCTGAAGTGGCCGACGCCGATGTGGTGATCACCACCTACGGAACTGCGGTACGCGACGTCGAGGCGCTCGAACAGCGCACGTGGGATCGGGTGGTCCTGGATGAGGCGCAGGCCATCAAAAACCACACGAACGAAACGGCCCAGCAACTACGGCGGATTCCCGCCCGCACCCGCCTCGCCCTCACGGGCACCCCGATCGAAAACGGCCTAGGTGACCTCTGGTCGATTCTCGATTTTACCAACCCGGGCCTGGTGGGTGCTCGACCCAGTTTCATCGCGCAGTTGTCGGGTGAAGGTGAGCAGGCGCTGCGGGCGCTCAACGGCATCCTGGTGTTTCGTCGTACCAAGACCGAGCCAGCCGTGGCGGCGGAGTTGCCCGATCGCATCGACGAACTCGACCATTGCACCATGACCGCCGAGCAGATTGGTTTGTACCAGGCGGTGCTCGATGGCCTGGTCACCCAGGCCGAAGGAGCTGAGCGCGAGGTGAAGCAGGGGGCGATCTTGGCCGCCATCACGGCGCTGAAGCAGATCTGCAATCATCCGTGGAACTATCAACAAGACGATGGCCCGTTGGCGGGCCGTTCCGGGAAACTCAACCGCCTTGAGGAAGTGGTGGAGCAGGTATTCGAGGCCAACGAGCGAATCCTCATCTTCACCCAGTTCGCCACCTGGGGCGTGCGCCTGGCCGAGCACCTCAGCGACGTGTCGGGGAAGGCGATCCGGTGTTATCACGGAGGGCTCGCCCGGGGAGCCCGGGACACGATGATCAAGGAATTCCAGGACGGTGAAGGGGCGGGAGCCATTGTCTTGTCACTCAAGGCTGGCGGCACCGGCCTCAACCTCACCGCCGCCAACCATGTGGTGCTCTACGACCGCTGGTGGAACCCGGCGGTGGAGGATCAGGCCCGGGACCGGGCATGGCGCATCGGCCAAACGCGTACCGTGCTGTCGCATCGTCTGGTGTGTCCCGGCACCGTGGACGAACGGGTGGAGGAGGTGGTGGGTGGCAAACGTCGTATCGCCGACCTGGTATTGCCCAAGAGCAGCTCGCTCGCCGACCTCGACGCCGAACAGTTGCGCACCGCGCTGGGCTTGCGGCCCGATCAACTGTTGGCGGCGGACGACCTCTGATGGCCCAACCGAGGAAACGCAGCCCATCGCGTAAGCGCAGTGGTCAGAAAGCCAAGCCGGTGGACCTGTGGCGGCCGGTCCCACCGGTGCCGGAAATTGAGCCCATCGTGCGCACCACGGATCCCACCGCGCTCATGCGCTCGATCGGTTCCCCGCCGCTACGCGGCCGATCCGACATGGCCGAGGCGCACATGTGGGCCGTAGCCGAGAAGGCATCGCGTTTGGCTGAAGCGTTGGCGGCCGCCGCCGGGTTACTGGCGGAGCCCGACATCGACGTCGACTGACCCCCGGAACAGGGCGGGCCGCACCCGTTTCTCATCCGGTGGGTGGCCGATCAGCCGGTGGGCGTGACAGGAGCGAGCCGAAGCCGTGCGCTAAGCACTCGTCATGGGATCCAGTGATGTCCTTACCCCGACGTTTCTTTCCGAGGCCTTGGGAACCCCGGTGGCCTCTATCGAGATGGAGGCGGTGGGAACCGGCCAGGTGGCCTCGAGTATTCGGGTCACCCTCACGTATTCCCCCGGCGGCGGTGGGCCGGCCACCATCGTGGCCAAGTTGCCCAGCGATGACGAGACGAGTCGGAACACCAGCCGGGCCCTGCGTAGCTACCTCATTGAGACCAGTTTCTACCGTGATCTCGCCCCCCACCTCCCGGTCCGCGCTCCGGGCTGTTTCCATGTGTCCCACGACCCGCTCAGCGACGACTTCGTCTTGCTCCTCGAAGACCTCGCCCCCGCCGAGCAGGGCGACCAGATCGCCGGCTGCTCGCCGTCGGTGGCGGCGATCGCCGTGGAGCACTTGCCGAGTTTGCACGGTCCCCGCTGGGGCGATCCATCGCTGAAGGACCTGGCCTGGCTGGCCCGGTCCACCCCCGACACCGCCGCCTTTACGTCGATGCTGGTGCTCTCGCTGCTGGATCTCTTCGAACAGCGGTATTCCGATCGGATCGACGATGACATCCTGGCTCTGGCCCGCCGGGCCATTCCGGCCCTGGCCGAGGTGGCCTCGGCGGACCCCGCCGCCTGGACGCTGCAACACGGCGACTACCGCCTCGACAACCTGCTCTTCGCCACGGCAACGGGGGGCCCAGCCATCGCGGTGGTGGATTGGCAGACCGTGGTGCACGGTAACGGGGTGATGGACCTCAGTTACTTCATCGGGGCCGGGCTGACCACCGAGGATCGCCGCCACCACGAGAAGGATCTCGTGCGCTTGTACCAGGCGGGCATGGCGGCACACGGGGTGGAATTGGATTGGGACAACCTGTGGCGTGACTACCGCCGCTTCACCATGGCGGGCTTGTCGATGGCGATCGGGGCTTCGGGTCTGGTGGGCCAGACCGACCGTGGCGATGACATGTTCGTGGCCATGGCCCAGCGCCACGGCCGCCATGCCCTTGATCTCGAGATCGAATCGGTGCTCGCCCCACCGTCGTGAACAGTGCGGGGAGGGCTAGACGAGGAGTTTGCGGCGGAACAATTCGAGCACTTCATCGAGGGTCTGGCGGGTGCGGGTCCCGACCTCGTCGATGAGATGTTCGGTGAGCACAGAATGAGGCTTGGTGACGGCCTCCGGATTGGCATCGGCATCGCTCAATTCCACGGCCACGAAGGCATCGCCGAGTTGCTCGCGAAGAAAGGCAAACCGCTCGTCGGGCACAAAGCGGTCGCTGGCAAAGCGCAGGCCCAACACTTCGAGCCCGTCGTTGGCGCACCGGTGTTTCACCTGGTCGAGGTCGGCGCTGGAAATGTCGATGGTGTGCTGGCGTTTCTTTCCGATGCTCATGGGCATCGAGGGCTGCGAGAGGACCGGGACCAGCATCCGGTCGTCCACCGCCATGGCCAGAGCAAAGCCACCGGTAAAACACATGCCCACCGCCCCTACTCCGGGGCCCCCGCACCGCTCGTGCTCGACGGCGGCTAGTGCCCGGAGCCAAGCCACCACTGGGGAGGTACGGCCCAGGGCGAACGTGGCGAACTCGCGGCTGATGCAGGCCGGGACGATCGAGGACAGCATGTAGCGGACGGCCCCGAATGTTCCGGCCGACTCCGGGTTCGGGTCGCGCCCCGGCACGCCAAAGAGGTGCGGCATAACCGCCGTGCACCCGATGTCGGAGATCCGGCGGGCCAGGTCGGCGACCTTGGGCGAGATCCCCGGCATCTCGGAGATCACGATCACTGCCGGGCCTGTTCCGCGGCGGAATACGGTGCGCTCCTTGCCGTCGTGACCGAAGGAGATGCGCTCGAAGTCATGAAGGTCGTCATCAGCCATGCCGGGAAACCTAGTGCTCAGCCGATGGTGCCGGGTGAGGGCTAGGGGGCGAGGCGGCGGCGGAGTTCCACATGCACCGCCGTGCCCACGAGCGCCTCGATCTCAGCGCCCAGCGAGTCGAGCACCCTGTGCTCACCCCCGTAGGCGCGCTCGCCCTCGGTGCAGCACCACGCCATGGGCTCGCCGTCTTCGCCCCAGTCGGCGCGAGTCCAACGCCGGACCGTGGCCACTTCGGTGTCGTGGGGGCCCGGTTCCCAGTCCACCTTGATCGGCAACTGCCAGCACACCGACGGTTTCCAATCGATGGGCGATTCGTCGGCGTCGATGGCGGCGAGGTGCAACGCACACCCGGCCCCCCCGGCGAAGCCAGGATGGTTGAGGAAGATGCAGGCGCCGTCTACGACGGCGGTGGCGGTGTGGCTGGCATCGGTAAAGACGCCGTCCTGGGCGGCGATGGCGTGGTGCTGAAATCGTTCCGGATCGAGGGTGGCACCGAGCGCTGAAATCATGCGGGCTTCATCGTCGCCGTCGAGTTGGGCGCCCACCGAGCAACAGCCTTGGCCGAGGTGCTCACTCGGCTCCGCCCGGATCCCGAGGCATCCGGTTCCAAAAAGGCACGT
>SHVB01000028.1 GCA_009694375.1 Acidimicrobiia bacterium | reverse complement strand
CGGATGCGCAGGAGTAGCGGTCCCAGCGCCTCGGCCTCCCGCTGGGCAATGCCCGAGGAGGGTTCGTCGAGCAGCAGCACCCGGGGGCGATGGGCCAGCACGCAGGCCAAGTCCACCACCCGTCGGCTGCCGGTGGACAACTCCCGGACGTACTTGTCGGCGTAGGCTTCCAGGCCGAGCACTTCGATGAGATCGTTGACGCGTTCGTGTACCTTCTGTTCCGAATCCATGACGGCCGGCAGATGGAGCGCGGCGGCCACCGGGTCACGGACTTCCACCGACCGTTCGCAGGCCACCGCGATGGTTTCCACCACGGTGAGAGCGGGGAAGAGCCGACCGTCTTGGAAGGAGCGGCCCAAGCCGAGTCGGGCGCGGCGGTCGGGGGCGAGACCGCTGATGTCGTCGCCATCGAGCCACAACCGGCCCGCGGCGGGTTGGAAGCCGGAGAGCACGTCAAACAAGGTGGTCTTGCCGGCCCCGTTGGGGCCGAGGAAGCCGAGGATTTCCCCCGGCGCAACGTCGAAGGTGACGTCGCGCAGGGCGTTGATGCCGCCAAACTTCTTGGTGATTCCCTGCACCGAAAGACGCGGCACCACCGGACTGGAGGGCTCGGCGAGGGAGGGAGTTGGCTCTCGACGGGAGGGAACCGCCACGGGGGGAGCGACGGTGCGGACGCGGCGGCCACCCTCGAGATCGGTGGCGCCCTCGAGGAACACCGATCGGAACACGTCGGGCCGGTTCAGTAGTTCGGCGGTAGGACCATTGAAGCGGATCTCGCCCTTCTCCATGAAGTAGGCGGTATCGGCGACGGTGAGGGCAACGTTCACCGACTGCTCCACCAGGATCACGGTGGTGCCGCCGGCTTTGAGGGCTTCAACGGCTTTGAGAAGTTCGGCCACCACGGTGGGGGCGAGGCCGAGAGAGAGTTCGTCGATCATCAGGAGTCGGGGTTTGGTGAGCAGGGCCATGGTGATCGTGAGCATTTGCTGCTGGCCGCCACTCAAGGCGGCGGCGGGCTCCGATAGGCGGTCTCGCAGCACAGGGAACTGGAGCAGGGCGTGGTCTAGCGACGCGGCGCGACGGTCGCGATCGGGCTCGAGCCACCCAGCCAGCCGGAGATTTTCGGCCACGGTAAGCGACGGGAACACCCCCTGGCCGCCGGGCACGAGCACCACTCCCCGAGCGGTGATTTCATGCGCCGGGGCGTAGGTGGCGTCGCGGCCGTCGAAGACCACTGCGCCGGCCGCGGCCGGCACCACACCCGCAATGGCTTTCAACAAGGTGGACTTTCCGGCCCCGTTGGTACCAAGCAGGGCCACCACTTCACCCTCGTCGATCTCAAAGTTGACGTTGAAAAGCACCTGAACGCCGTCGTAGGCCACATCAAGGTTGCGGACCAAAAGCAGTTTCACTTCTCCCTGTTGGCGTTGGTGGAGCACCTCGGCCTGGGCGGCCGTTGAGGTCCACACCTTGGAGATGTCGGCCTTCACATAGATCGAAGCCGAGGAGAGAATGGCGGCACCGATGAGGAAGACGGGGACCATCACCAACAGGCCCACGCGAATGCCGTAGCGATCCGAGAGCCCGCCGATGACGTAGAGCATGATGAGGCCCGGCAGTACGAATAGCGAGGCCATCGAATAGCCCAGCGATCGCACCTTGGGCGGGATGGTGAGCGAAAGTGAGGCAAAGATCCCCGGGGCCAACAGAGCCGAGAGGCCCGACACCAGGACGTTGGCCAGCACCGCCACCGCGACCACCGGGGCCAGGGCAAAGACCACCCACGCCCCCGCGATTCCTACGGCCACCACTGAGAGGAGGCGCAGGCCCGAGCCGGGATCGCGAGCCATGAGGCGAGCAGCGAGGGGGATGCCCAACATGATGCCCACGAGTTGGGCGGGTTCGGTGATGGCCGCCACGAACCCTCGTTGCGCCTCATCAAGGTTGAAGACCTGGGCGTAATACAGCGAAGTGAGGCTCACGAGGCCAATGACCGACGCGGCCAGGAACGGAAGTGAGTACCAGATGCGCCGGAGTGTCCGGATCTGCCACAGGATGCGTATGGATTCAGCCCATGACGGTGGCAGTTCGTCGGTGGCGATCACCGCCGCCGAGGCTCCCGCCGCTTCCCGTTCGAAGTGGCCCCGGCCCGGTTCTTTGAGTCGGAGCCCGAGCACCACGAACACGATGCTCGGGATCACAAACACGAAGAACGGCACGCGCCACCCAAACGCCTGGGCCAACAGGCCTCCCACCAAGGGGCCGATGAAGGCTCCGAGGGCGTTGGCCATCCGATGGAAACCGAATACCTCCGTGCGCTTGTCGATCGGGTAGAGGTCCGAGAGCAGGGAGTTGTGGGTGGGGTTCACTACCGCCCGGCCCATACCGGACCCCATCCGGGCGAACACGAGAACCCACAGCACCCCCGCCAGTCCCGTGAGCACCCCGAATAGTGACCAGACCGCCGCCCCGGCCACGGCAATGCGGACCCTCGGCATGCGATCGGCGTAGTAGGCCAGCGGCACCTCGAGGAGCAGGCCACCGAGCAGGGTGACCGCGATCAGGCTCAGGTAGCCCTGGTCGGTGAGGCCGAATTCATCTCGGATCTCTGGTCCCACGATGCCGAACAGGGTGCGGTCGAGTTCGTCTACCGCGTTCAGCCCGAACAGCACCAGCAAGGGGAAGGCGGGGTGGCCCCCGGTGATCTCGTTGAGGTAGCGACGCGGTGGTCGTGGGGCGTGCACGGGGGTGTTGCGAACGTGAAATAACACCCGGCGATCGGCTACCGGCGCGATCACGACCGCCCCTCGCTGGCGAGATCGTCGAATTCGGGGCGATCCACGGCATCGGCGATGGCCTCCGCCATCTCGGGCGTTACATGGAACGCCTCGGACTTCCGATCGGCGAGCAGGCTGGGCACGAGGATCTGGCGGCGCTTCGCCACCCACCGGAGGCCGAGGTCCCTCGTCTCGGACAGGCCCGCCCCCAGACCACCGGGGAGCAGGAGCAGGATGGCCAGCAGGCCAAAGCCGGTGGCCAGAAAGCGATACTCAGGGAGCATGTAGTACTGGAGCGAGAACACGTAGATCGTGCCGATGACCGCCCCTGGGATCGAGCCAAGTCCGCCGATCACCGCGATGGAAAACACCCGCAGGCTCGCTTCGGGGCTGAACGGGTTGCCCACGATGTTGCTGGAGAAGCCATGCTGGTGGTGCACAAACAACACCCCGGCCATGGCGGCAATGAAGCCGGAGAAGGCGAAGCCAGAGAGCATGGTGCGCACGGCGTTGACGCCGTAGGACTCCGCCGCCCGGGGGTTCTCCCGCAAGGCAATGAGGACCCGGCCGGTGCGGCTGTGACGGATGCCCTGGAGGAGTCCGATGGAGAGCGCGAGGACAGCAAGGGCCAGTCCATAAAAAGACGTTTCCGAATCGATGGGGATGCGTCCGAACAACTGCGGCTCGATGCGGAACCGGCCGCGGGGCACCCAGGAAAAGAACTCTGGGTTGAGGAGCCAGTAGAGCGTGGCGGATGCCAGACCGAGGGTGATCACGGCCAGCGTGAGGCCGCCGGCCCGGGCCGCCGGTAAGCCCACCACCACCGCCACCAGAGCGCCGGCCAGGCCACCGACCAGCAACGCGATGGCCAAATCGCCCCCGGCCGACTGCGTGATCCATCCGCCCGCCGCCCCCCCGATGGCGGCGAAGGCCATCTGGCCCAGGCTCACGTGGCCCGCCCAACCGGTGAGCAGTACGAGCGAGATCGCCACGGTGGCGATGATGGCGGTGTCGGTAGCGATCGAAAGTTTTCCCGCCGGGAGCAGGAAGGGCAGGGCGATCGCCGTGAGGCCCACGAAGCCAAGGAGGGCGTAGCGAACGGCCTGGATTTCCGGCAGGCGGCGCAGTTCGCCAGGGATCGGACGGATCTCTCGGACCGCTTGCCAGGTAGACACGATGTCATCGTCGACGCGATTCCCGCGACGCCGACGGTTCACGGCGATGGCGACCACGATGATGACGAAGATCACCGGAAAGACGTAGATGTCTCTCCCAGTGGAGTACACGATGGACTGCTCCACGATCCCCAGGCCCACCGCCGCAGCAGTGATACGGGGGAAGTTGTCCATGCGCCCGATCACGGCCGCAGCCAACGCCCGGACCAAAACCGTGACCCCCAGCACGGTGCCGATGGGCACGCTGATCACGCCGGCCCGGAGAAACACCGTGGCGAAGGCCAGCACGCTGGTCATGATCCACACGGTGGTCTGGATCCTCCCGACGGGGATGCCGAGCATGGCCGCTCGGTCCGATCGTTCGGCCACGGCCCGAATGGCCATGCCAACCCGGGTGGTCCGCAGGAACCAGGCCAAGCCCCCCAGGAGTAGCGGGACGAGGAAGAACACCATCAGATCGTTGTTGTCGAACACCACGCCGCCGAGGTTGGCGGTGATGTCGAAGGGTGGAGTGATCTGGGGGGCGCCGAGTGCTTCGAATCCGAACCACCCCGGCATGAACAGAGCGAGGGCAGCGAGTAGTTGCGCGATGCCGATCGTGGCCACCGTCAAAATGAGCCGGGGCGATCGAGAGAAGCGCAGGATGAACAACTTCTGCACCAGGAAACCCAGGACGATGGCCGCCCCGAGCCCCACGCCCAGGGCCACGAGATAGGGCAGACCGGTCATCCAGTCCGGTGGTCCGCCCGGCTGGTCCGGGGCCAGTAGGAGGATGGCCAAGATCGCCGGGACTACGCCCAGGTCGCCCTGGGCAAAGTTCACGATCCGGTTGGCCCGATAAATCAGGGCGATACCCACGGCGAGTAGGGCGCTGATGCCCCCGACGAGGGCCCCTTGCAGGATGATGCCCACCGTGGGGTGCCACACCACCACGGCCAGAGCCGTGAGGAACACGAGGGGGCTCAGGGTGTCGGTGAGTCGTCGCACCAGCGCAACAAAGGGAGTGGGTGGCGGCGAGTTTTCGGAGTCCCCCATTCCGCTTGACCTCTCCCTTTTCTCAGGCAATCGCGGGTGCGCCAGAAACCTAGACCATCGGTGGAGACCGAGACTCTGGTGCCACCGCCACCAACACGGCGACGTCGCCCTCGGGTGTGGGTTCGCTCTCACCGAGCCCCATCGGGTGGACTGTTCTCATGTTGGAGCCCCATGACGAAGCCGCCCGGCGGCGGACCTTCGCCATCATCAGTCATCCCGATGCGGGCAAGACCACCCTCACCGAGAAGTTTCTCCTCTACGGCGGCGCGCTGCAGTCGGCCGGGGCGGTCAAGGCGCGTGGCGAGCGGCGGCGAGTGACCTCGGACTGGATGGAGATGGAGCAGAAGCGCGGGATCTCCATCACCTCCACCGTGCTGCAGTTCCCCTATCGCAACTGTGTCCTCAATCTGCTCGACACCCCCGGTCACCGCGATTTCTCGGAGGACACCTATCGGGTGTTGGCCGCCGCCGATGCCGCCATCATGGTGCTTGATGCCGCCAAAGGCATCGAAGCGCAGACCCTCAAATTGTTCGAGGTATGTCGCGAGTGGAACCTCCCGTTACTCACCTTCATCAACAAGTGGGATCGGCCCGGGCGCGATCCTCTGGAGTTACTTGATCAGGTGGAGGCCCAACTGGCGATCGTGCCCACGCCGGTGACCTGGCCGGTGGGTATTGCCGGCGATTTTCGCGGTGTGGTGGATCGACGGAGCGGGACCTATGTGCGCTTCACCCGCACCGCTCGGGGCGCCACCGAAGCAGGCGAGGAGGTGGTGGAGGCCGCCGATGCGGCCGTCGAGGAAGGTGACGCCTGGCGGGTGGCCGCCGATGAAATTGGCTTGCTCGACGAGGTGGGGGCTCACGCCGACCCGGAACGCTTCCGCAACGGGGAGGTCACCCCGGTGTTCTTTGGCTCGGCGCTCACGAACTTTGGCGTGCGCCTGCTGCTGGATGCGGTCATTGATCTCGCCCCTCCTCCGCAGCCGCGCCTGGACGTGGAGGGCCACGCCCGGCCGCTCGACGCCCCGTTCTCGGCGTTCGCTTTCAAGGTGCAAGCCAATATGGACCCCAGTCACCGCGACCGCATCGCCTTCGTGCGGGTGTGCTCGGGCAAGTTCGAACGGGGGATGGTGGTTACCCACGAACCCACCGGAAAGCCCTTCGCCACCAAATACGCCCACTCGGTGTTCGGGCAGGAACGCGACACCATCGAGGAAGCCTGGCCCGGTGATGTGATCGGATTGGTGAACGCCACCGATGTAAAAGTGGGTGACGCGCTGTATCTCGACGGGCCGGTGGAGTTCCCGCGATTGCCCGAGTTCGCGCCCGAGCATTTCGTGATCGCTCGGGTAATCGACACCGGGCGTTTCAAGCAGTTCCGGCGGGGCATTGCGCAACTCGATGAGGAAGGTGTGGTGCAGGTGCTGCGCGATCAGGACCTCGGCGATCAGGCCCCCATGCTGGCGGCGGTGGGGCCGATGCAGTTCGAGGTGGCATCGCACCGACTCGAGCACGAGTTTGGGGCGCCCACGGAATTGAACCCCACCACCTGGCGGGTGGCCCGCAAGACGGACGAAAGCAGCACCGCATCCCTGCGGGCCCTGCATGGGGTGGCGGTCTACGCCCGAGCCGATGGAACCCGCTACGCCCTTTTCGAGAGCCCCTACTGGCTGGCCCGGGTGGAAGGTGACCACCCCGAACTCCTTCTCGAGCGCCTGGTGGCCGAAGGTACGGCGGGGTAGCGCGGGGTTTTAGTTGCAGGTGGTGCCGTTCTCGGGCACGACGTTGTTGATGAGGTAATCGGTGACGAGGTCGTCGATGCAGTCTTTGCCGTCGCCCACCACGGTGTGGCCGTCGCCCTCGTTGGTGATGAGGACGCCGCTGTCCAGTGTTTCGGCCACCGCCACGCCTGCGGCGTAGGGCGTGGCGGGATCGCCGGTGGTGGAAATCACCAAGATGGGCGGGGCTTCGGGGGCAGTGACAGCGTCGAGCGGCACCGGGGCTACGGGCCAGTCGGCGCAACGCAGATAGTCCAACACGAGAGCTTCCCCGAAGTGGGGAGCCGTTTCGGCCACCGAGGTGGCGGCGGTGAAGAAGGCCTCGGGGTCGCCGCTGGGCCAAGAGAAATCAAGGCAACTGACGGCGAAGTAGACCTCGAAGCCCGACGCCTCGAGGTAGCCGTCGGCGAGGTCGACGAGGCCGCTACCGTCGCCGCCGAGAGCGTCGCTCACTGCCTGATCGAGTTGGGACCAGAGGTCCTCGGAGTACATGGCGTAGCTGATACCGAGGCTGGCTTCGCCCGGACCGGCCGGCCGGTCGGCCGCCGGCGCGGGGATGCCTCCCGGTTGTTCGGCGAGCGCAAGCACCTCTTCCACTGATGCGAGAGCGTGGCCGCGAGCGGGGCATTCGGGGTCGGCGTTGCAGCGGGCCGCGTAGCGGTTGAGCCCGGTTTCGAAACCGAGGGCCTGATCGCCGGCCTGCTGGAGACCGGAGGGCCCCAGGGGCACTGCGCCGTCGAGCACCATCTTGTTGATGTGGGAAGGGAACAGGCGGGCGTACTCCTGGCCGATGGCCGTGCCGTAGCTGTAGCCGAGGTAGCTGAGGCGTTCATCGTCCATGGCGGCCCGGACGGTGTCCATATCGCGAGCGACGTCGGTGGTGCCGAGGTGGGCGAGCAGATCGGGGTACTTCTCGGCGCAATCGGTGACGTACTTCTCGGTCACCTCCAGGATGGCGGCACGGTCGGCGGGGCTATCGATGGTGGGGTCCACGCCGTAGAGCTCGATGAGATCGACTCCACAGCTGATGGGCGTGCTACCACCGACGCCGCGGGGGTCCATGCCGAGGATGTCGTAGTGCTCGGCCACATCGGGAAGCAGGTTGGCGACGGAGCTAGCGAGGTCCGAGGCACGAGCGCCGGGGCCACCCGGGTTGACGAACAGGGCGCCGTAGCGTTCGCCCTCAGCGGGGACGCGGGTGATGTACAACTCGATGGTTTCGCCGTCGGGCTTGCTGTAATCCAGGGGTACGGCCAGCGTGGCGCACTCCACGCCGTCGCAGTCCTTCCAAGAAATCGGCGCGGGAGCGAAGGCACCGGCCGGCGTGGACGCTGGCCCACCGCCAGTGGGGGAGGCATTCGGATCGGTGGGTTGGGTGGATTCCTTCGCGCAGGCGGCGGCGAGCAGAAGGAGCGCGATGCTCAGCGCCACGCGGGGGTGGGGAACCATGGTCCTCGAGGGTAGACCGTCACCTCGGCCTGGTTGGGTCGGGCAAGTAACAGTTGTTATTGGTGCTCGCTACAGTGGATCGCTTGGCAGCCACGACCCCTCGCCCGCCGATCGACCTGTTGCGTCCGGAGTTCTACGGCGACCTCGATGGGATGCACGAGGCCTTCACGTGGATGCGAGCCAATGAGCCGGTGTATCGCTGTGAGACCTCGCAGATGTGGGGGGTGACTCGCCACGCCGATGTGCTCGATGTGGAACACCGCAGTGAGGTGTTCTCCAGCGCCGGAAGTTACCGATCGCTCCAGAACCTCAGCGAAGACAACATGATCGCCCAGGACGACCCGGGTCACCTCCACCAGCGGCGCCTCATTGCGCGCCGCTTCACCCCCAAGGCCGTGAAGGCCACCGAAGAGGTGATGGTGGGCATCATCGATGATCTGGTGGCTGCCTTTACCGACGGGGTGGCGCCGGGGGAGCACGGCCGCATGGAGGCGGTCACCGCTCTCGCCGCCGCCCTGCCGGCGCGCCTCACGGCCCATTTGCTCGGTTTCCCCGAGGAGATATGGCCGGAGATCAGATCATGGTCGGAACGTCTCATGCGCTACGACTCAGTGCCGCACGACGAAGCCATCGCGAGCGACTTTCTGGCGGCGATCGGTGAGTTCGTGGCGGTACTGCAAGCCACGGCGGCGGAGCGCCGAGAGTGCCCGGCCGAGGACATCGTGTCGGCGTGGGTGCAAGGCGAGGCCAACGGCTGCCCGATGGACGAGTCCAAGATGGTCAACGAGGCGGGTCTGCTCATCAGCGGCGGCGCCGAAACTACCCGCACGGTGATTGCCCGCTCGCTCATGGTCTTTGCGGAGCATCCCGATCAGTGGGAGGCCCTGTATGAGGATCGTTCGCGACTTCCCGCCGCGGTGGAGGAGATGATCCGCTGGGTAACTCCACTGAACAACATGTTCCGGGTGGCTACCCGTGACGCGGAACTGGCGGGCACGGCCATCAAGGTCGGGGATCGTTTGGCCTTGCTCTATCCATCGGCGAACCGCGACGAAGGGGTGTTCACCGATCCCTTCACGTTCGACATCGGCCGGAGTCCAAACCCACAGATCGCCTTCGGGTTCGGCACCCACTTTTGTTTGGGCGCATCGCTGGCCCGCTTCGAGTTGCGCCTTCTCATGGAGACACTGGTGGCCACCATCACCGATCTGGAGGTGCTGGCCCCGCCCGAGATCGAGCCCAACATCTTCGTAGGGGCCGTGCGCAACCTGGAGATCGGCTTTCGCCGCCGGGGGTAACCGGCGGTGGAATCAGCGAGGGGGGCGGATGGCGTAGGTCAGGGTAGCGTCGGCGGTCAGTGTGCCCGAGGCGGTGCGAACCTCGGCCCGGCAGAACACGAGGGTGCGACCGCGGTGGTCAACCCAGCCTTCGGCCACGGCATCCTCCTGCACCACGGTGCCGATAAAACGAACGTCTAGTTGCACGGTGAAGTAGCCCCAGCCCACGGCGTAGGCCTGACCCACGGCGGGCACCACCACGGTGTCCACCAGGGTGGCGATCGCCCCACCGTGCACCACCCCGAGTGGTTGATCGAGTGTGGGTTGGTAGGGGAGGCGCATGCGGGCATAGTCCTGTCGCACCTCCTCCAGCACGAGGCCAACGTGGTGGGGGAAATAGATGCGCCCCCGTCCGTCGGGGAAGTTGGCCCAACGGGCCGCCAGCGCGTCCCCAAGGGGTTCGAAACGATGGGCATGTTGCGGGTCCATGGCGGCGAAGTTACCGGCCAACTCGCCGGTGGGTGACCGCTTTGCGCTCAAGCCCGCCAGTACGCTTCCTCGCAATGTCTCAAGATCGGCGGCGTCGCCTCACGTTGTTCCTTCTGGCCCTGGCCAGCGTCGTCGTGCTGCTGGCCAGCGTGGGGGTGGATCGATTTACCGGTAAGGCGGCGCCGGAAGCATCACCCGACACCGACACCTCGTCGACCTCCACGACCGCCGAAAAGGGTAGCGACCCGGACAAGAAGAAAAAGGATCCGGGGGTCTTCACCACGGACTATCCGGGCCTGGCCGATCCGGCGGGCTTTATGAAGCCGTATCCGAATGCCACCGTGCGCGGGCTCCTGACCTTCCGGGGAAACCCGTCTCGGAGTTACTACGGCCAAGGCCCGGTACCCGCGGCCCCTGCGGTGCTGAAGCGCTTCCCCGATGAGGCGATGTGTCGTTCGTCGGCGAATCTTGGTACCACCAAGGTGTGGTGCGGAATGGGTTGGACGGGCCAGCCCACCATTGTCGAGCGCGACGATCGCACTTGGGTGATCTTCGGCGGCTACGACGGTCACATCCACTTCATGGATGCCGACACCGGCGAACGGATCCTTCCCGACGTGGTGACGGGCGACATCATCAAGGGCACTCCCACTATCGACCCCGATGGCTACCCGCTGGTCTATTCCGGCTCGCGCGACAACTTCCTACGGGTGGTGGCTCTCGACCGCCCCGGTACCTCCGAGGTGCTGTGGAAGCTCGATAGCGAGTCCACCTGCCCCTGCCTGTGGAACGACGACTGGGACTCCTCACCTATCATCCTTGGCGATTACATGGTGGTAGGCAGCGAGAGCAGCCGCTTCTGGGTGATCAAACTCAATCGGTCTTACGACGCTGCCGGCCTGGTGCAGGTAGCCCCGGAGGTGGTGTTTTCCGACCAGGTGTGGGATCAGGAGGTGCTCGCCGCCAATGGCGATGAGCATGCGTCGATCGAAAGTTCCGTCACCGTCGTGGGCGACATGGCCTACTTCGGCACCTCGGCGGGGCTCATCTGGGGGTACGACCTCTCCGGGCTCAAGGACGGCCGGACCCCCACGAGGGCGTTCCGCTTCTACACCTCGGGCGACAACGATCCTTCGATCGTGGCTGACGAGGAGGGGATGCTCTACGTGGCGGGTGAGAACGACCGGCCTGGTCCGCGTTCGGTCGAGGTGGGTCAACTCACCAAACTCGATCCGTCGAACCAGGCCAACCCGGTGGTCTGGAAGTTCAATGAGACCTCGGGGCAGGGCGGTATCTACGGCACCCCCGGGGTCTTCGGCGACACGATCGTGGTGACCAGCGATGCCGGTCGCCTGATTGCTCTCGACCGGGCCACGGGCCAGGTGAAGTGGGAGCGTCAACTCCCCGGGCCGGCGTGGGCGAGCCCGGTCATCGTGGACGATGTGCTGCTCATCGGTGATTGCCTGGAGGGCAACTTCCATGCCTTCGATGTGTCCGACCCCGACGTGGTGCCGCCGGAACTGTGGTCGGTGAACCTGGGGGGGTGTGTGGAAGCCACCCCGGCGGTGTGGAAGAACCGTGTCTATATCGGGAGCCGGGCGGGCTACCTCTACATACTCGGCGACGGCGAGGTTGCCACCCCGCCCACCACGTTGGGCGGCTGAATCAGGGCGACGGGGCCACCGTGGTGGTGGTCGTGGTGGTGGCGAGGGGCCGCGGTTGCAACTGCCAGAGGTACTCGCGCAGGGTGAGACCCGAATCGATGACGTCGGCGGCCAGTTGTCGGCCTATATAGCGCAGATGCCAGGGCTCGTAGTCGAAGCAACTGCGTTCCTGGGACTCAGGGGGGTAGCTGATGACGAAGCCGTATTTGAAAGCGTTGGTGGCGATCCATTGCCCGGTGAGCGAAGCGCCCCAGGCCTGATCCACATCGCGGGCACCCTCGGTGACTACATCAACGGCGGTCCCGAGTTGGTGTTCGGAGTGCCCCGGCCGGGCCACTCGACTGCCGGCTTCGGCGGCGCCGAGTTCGTCGACTCGACGGTCGAAGAGGTCGGTTTGGCGGGAGAAACTGCGGTAACCGGCCAGAATGCCGATGGGGGTGCCATTGGCGGCGGCCGCCTGGCGGAGGGCGTCGAGGTCGGCGAGCACGAGTTCCCGCAAGGCCACCCCTTCGGTAAGGGGGAAACCGGCGTCGGCAATGTTGCGAAGGTCGGGGGGGCCATAGGACGCCGGGATGGCCCGCTCGGTGTCCACCAGTAACGTGGCCCAGTTGGCGTTGGGGTCCTCGAGCACCTGGAGCTCGCCCTCCGCGCAGGCCGGGGGTGGGGCGATGGTGGTGGTGGTGGTGGTGGACTCGGTGGTGGCCGGAGCGGCCTGTTGGCTGCCGTCGTCTCCACCCGCTTTGGCGAGTTGCAAGATGGCGATCGTGAGGAGAAGAGCAAAGGTCAGGGCGATGACCCTTCGGAGCCGGTAGACCTCGCTGGTTTGGCGGCGGTGGGCCGGCGGCGGGGGAGGCATCGCCGTTCAGCGTAGGCAGCCAACCGATCCTGTCTCTAGTCAGGCGGGTGGACACGCTGGTTTCCGGCGCCGAGTGAGGTCCTACCGGGGGCGAACGATCGCCAGGTCGGGAACCCCCGCCGAGCCAGGTATCATCGGCCGGTCTCGGGGGCGTAGCTCAGCTGGCTAGAGCACCTGCTTTGCAAGCAGGGGGTCGTGGGTTCGAGTCCCATCGTCTCCACCATCGTCTTCTCTCTCCAACCCGGCGCGACGTGCGCTAGCGCCGGGGTTGCGCCTACTGGCTTCGAGCCAGGGGTATTCCACGTCCGTTCGGGGCCCTTGGCGCCAAGGGAAACGATGCATCGGGCGGCGGCGGCCATCCGGCTTCGGCGGTGGCACCGAACAATAGGTCCAACCCACAACTGGAGGAATATTATGAAACGTAAGATCCTGACCGGTGTCGCCGTCGCGGCAATGTCGCTGGTTACCCTGGGTGGTACTGCCGACGCGGCCCCGGCAACGCAAAACACGGCGTGTCAGAAGGCCGGCCTCGGCACGTTGAAGAGCCTCGGGCTGCTTCCCGCTGTCGCCCGGGGTGGCATCGAGGTCGTCGGAGTCGGTGTGGTGGACTTCCCGACCGTGCTGAAGTTGCACCGCACGCAGCCGGCTTTGTTCCAAACCGGTGGAGTGTCCGTGGTGGTGCCCGGCCTCGGTGAAGTGCCCGCTACCTGGTGTAACGGAGTCTGATCGCCCCTCGGTCCTACCTTGGCGTCGTCGCTGACGCGAAGGCAGGACCGTTGGTTGGCCCGGTTCATGCTCCCGGCGTCTGGGCTTCGTTTCCCCGCATTTTCGGCGGCCCGCAACGGTCGTTGGGATCTTGTTCATGGCTGTGAGTGCGTGCATCAGCAGCCCATCGCCTTCTGGAGTTGACCCGGGACCTTGGGCAGTCCGTTGGAACTCTCGATCGCGGGACGTCGCCGGTAGGTTTGGGGCGGTGAAAACGATCTGGGTGCTGGGTGACCAACTCAATCGTGGCCTCGGTCCGCTTCGAAACGCGGATCCGGCCACGGCTCGGGTTCTGATGGTGGAGAGCAGCGCGAAGTTGGCCTCCAAGTCGTGGCATCGCCAGCGGGCCCACCTGGTCGTGTGCGCAATGAGGAGATTCGCGGCGGAGTTGGTGGCGGAAGGGTTCGATGTGGACTACCGGTGCTCCCCGACCCTGGCCGGGGGACTGCGGGCTCATCGGGCAGAGCACAGTCCGTCGCGGGTAGTGGCCATGGAGCCGGCGTCGTTCGACGGGTTGGCTCTTCTCCGTCGGTCGGGCGTTGATGTGGTTCGGTCCGACCAGTTTCTCTGTCACTACGACGAGTTCGCCGCCTGGGTGGCGGATCGACGCTCGGCGAAGATGGAGGACTTCTACCGGTGGCAGCGCACCCGGCTCGGCTACCTGATGGACGACGGCCAACCGGCCGGAGGTCGTTGGAACTTCGACGCCGACAACCGTGAGCGGCCACCGAAAGACGGGCGGGCATGGCCCGAACCGCTCCGGACCCCGCTCGACGACCTCGATCGCGCCGTGCTCGCCGATCTCCCGGCGTCGTGCTGGGGAAGCGACCCCGATGGCACGTGGGCCACGTCACGCTCCGAGGCGTTGCGACGCCTCCACCATGTGATCGAGGTGGTGTTGCCGGTCTTTGGGCCTCACGAGGACGCCATGTTGTCGACCAGCTGGCACCTGGCCCACACCTTGCTAAGCCCGTACCTCAACCTCGGTCTGCTGCTGCCGGGGGAGGTCTGCGACTCAGCCGAAGCAGCCTTCCGCCGGGGCGACGTGCCGATCGCGTCGGCCGAGGGGTTCATTCGGCAGGTCATCGGATGGCGCGAGTACGTGTGGGGCCAGTACTGGCAGTGGATGCCCGAGTACCGGGGTGCCAACGAGCTCGCCGCCCACCGACCGCTCCCACCGGTCTTCTCGGGGGCACCTACCCAAATGCGCTGCGTCAGTCACGTGATCGGCGACATCGACGCGCACGGCTACACGCACCACATCGCCCGCCTGATGATCCTGGGCAACCTGGCCCTGCTGGCCGGGGTGGATCCCTGGGAGATGACCGACTGGATGTGGTCCAGTTTTGTGGACGGCGCCGAGTGGGTGATGCTCCCCAACGTGGTCGGGATGGCCCTGTACGCCGACGGGGGTCGCATGGCCACCAAGCCCTATGCGGCCGGTGGTGCCTACATCGACAAGATGAGCGACTACTGCGGTCCCTGCGCGTACGACCGACGGCAGCGGGTGGGCCCCGACGCGTGCCCGTTCACCACCTTGTACTGGGCGTTCCTCGACCGACACCAGGAACGCTTCGGCCGCAACGCCCGGGTGGCCAGGCAGGTCCACGCCGGGAAGCGACTCGGCGATCTCCAGGAGGTTCGGGCCCGGGCCGACGACGTGCTCGCCGCCCTCGACGCTGGCCGCCTGTGATGCCCCGCCCACGCGTGCTGGTCGTGGGGGCCGGGGTCGCCGGGCTCACCGCCGCCCGGAATCTGTCTGACTCCTATGACGTGGTGGTCCTGGACAAGGGCCGCGGGGTGGGAGGTCGCCTCGCCACCCGCCGGATCGGGGATGCCACCTTCGACCACGGCGCCCAGTTCATCACCACCCACACACCCGAGTTCGCCGAGGTCGTGGCCGGCTGGGAGCGCGCCGGCGTGGCCCGGCCGTGGTTCCAGGGTCGGATCGGCCCCGGTGGGATCGTCGACCCCGACGGGCACACCCGGTTCCGCGGCGTCGCCACCATGAACGCCATCGCCAAGCACCTCGCCGAGGGACTCGACGTCCGGGTCTCCAGCCGGGTGGTCGCCCTGGACCCATCCGATGCCGGCTGGCGGATACGGCTCGATGACGCCGCGGAGCTAGCGGCGGCCGTCGTCGTGCTCACCGCCTCCGCCATCGCGAATCCTCACGAGAGAGCTGTTCTACACCGGCGTGACCCGAGCCCAGCAGCGGCTCACCGTCGTGGCCAGCGAAGCGTCCATCCGGCTGGCCGTCGAACGGCGCGTCGCCCGAGCGTCAGGGTTGTATCAGCGACTGACCAGCGGCGCTGAGACCATCTGACGGGTCCGTTTGCGAACCGGCGAGAAGCGACCGCATGGCGACCCCTCCGGGGAAGGTCGTGAGCACGACCCCGCCCGCCACAGGCTCTGCACGAAGGCTCCCCGTTGAGCATCTCGCAGCCGAGTCTCGCTTGGAACTTCGACCCCCCGGATGAGTTGACCCGGTGGTCCAGGGCATCGAGTGGGGACGACTGATCAAATACCATCGAGTCATGCCTACCGGTCGCCAGCGCCCAGTCGATGAGATTCCTGTGGCGCACACCCCACCGGGTGGATTCGGCGGCACCTTCCCCGAGCCGGTCCTTGAGGGTTGCACCGAGCCCATTGTGGAGGGAGCGCCGGACCTGCGCGGATTGTGGCGCGCCGTGGGCGCCGAACGCGCCGGGGTCCCGGTGGCCCACGATGATCCAATCCTCACCTACGTCGAACGTATAGAGCAATGTGCGGACCGAATCATTGACATGGGGGGCGGAACCATTGCCGATGCCCGAGCCGATGGTACGGAAGAGCGAGGGGTGCATGACGTTTCGGTGTTCGACTTCACTACCCCGATCCACGTGATCGCCACCTACGAGAACGACGCGTTCGTTCTGCGTCCCGTCGGCATCCCAGGCCTCGAGGTAACCCGAAGGCTCGATGCCGAGGGACGAATGGTGTGGACGAGGCCGGATGGCGGTGGTTTGGTGGTCACGCTCGAGCGGGTGGGAGACGGCTCCGGCACTCCCGCCAACACCTTCCTGGGGCCCAGGCGATCCGGCTGATTCCGCCCGGGGAGTCAATCCCGGTCGGTGGTGGTCGCAAACCGGTAAAGCGGGTCGCATGACGATCTCGGAAGCCCACGCGGTCTCAGGTTTGACCGCCGTTCCCCCGTTTCACCCAGGGCGCCCCAGCGATTAGCCTTGGGAGGGTCAGTTCGGCCAGCCACCGGGTGTGGAAAACGCAGACACTAATGCGGATGCTCGGAGCATCTCGGACGATGCCTCCCAAAGGACACGATTCATGATTGCTGGTTTCAGGAAGTTTGTGGTTCAAGGAAACGTCGTGGACATTGCCGTTGGCGTTGTCATCGGCGCCGCGTTTGCCGCTCTGATCAAACAGTTCACCGAGTCCTTCATCACCCCGCTCATCAAGATGATCTCCGGGGCCGGCCCAACGGGGGGGACATTCACCATCAACGGTCAGGTATTCGACTACAGCGCCTTTTTCAGTGCGGTGATCACGTTCGTGATCACCGCTGCGGTTATCTATTTCGCAGTCGTCGTCCCGATGAACGCGCTGAAGAACCGACGGAACGCTGGTGTTGCGGACGAAGACGTTCCCCCCACCCCAGAGGAACGGATGGTCGAACTGCTCGAGCAGATCGCCCAGAAGTAGCCACCGAGCCGACGGCACACCTACCGGGGTGGGCGTGTCTCTGCACTCCGAAGATCACGCCTTGTGGGGGCCTCGAGGTAAGAGGTCGCCCAGTACGGCGCGCTCGTTCGTGCCGTCGGGATCTACAGCCACGACCATGAGATCGCGGCCACCGAGCTCCAGCCCCACCTGAAGACACGCTCCACAGGGAAAGGTGAGCGCTCCGCTTGTTCGGGGTGATGCCACCACCAGAGCCGTGGGCCGCTCCCCCGAGGCGATGGTGGCGAACAACGCCACTCGCTCGGCGCACATCGCCAGGCCTAGCGACACGTTCTCAACGAGCGCGCCCGTGACGATGGTGCCACTCGTGCTCCGCACCGCCGCGCCCATGCGGAACCCCGAATAGGGCGCATAGGCTCGCTGTCGCGCCACCAGCGCGGCTTCGATCAACTCGCTGATGTCCACCGAGCCTCCGCAGGGGCCGATCCGACGGTGACACCGCGAGGGGCAGGGCACCGCCGGTAGGGCACAACCGCGATCCAAGCCATGCCCGAGGGTATCGGGGACGACCGCGGGTGATGACATTTCACCCCCGCCGAGTTCGGGGTTGGCCCGGGTGCCCGGGTGGGCCTGATCGAAGCGCAAGCCGCACCCGACCGGCCGGGCCAAACGAGGTCGAGATTCCGGCACTCCTTCGCGCGTCATCGGCAACCTTTAGCGTAGGCACCGAGCTCGCGTGGCCCACTACGGGGAGCGAACCACCGATGGGAGACGACATGGACAGCGATCCTGACAAGCGTCAGCGGGGCCTCGAGGTGATGGCCTCGGTCTACGGATGGCCGGGCGTGGGAGACGGCCCGGGGGATTTCTTCGGGTACACCGTGGAGCACCTCTTCGCCGAGATCTGGGAGCGAGAAGGACTCTCGTATCGCGACCGTCGCCTGCTGTTGATCGGCCTGCTGGTGGGTCGGGGAATGGACGACGTACTCGGTTTGCAACTCGAGGCGGGCGACGAGGACTACGTGATGGCTGCCTCCCAGCAGGCCGCCGCCAACGCCGGCGCGCTGGATCACATCGTCTTCGGACGCAACGAACCGACGCTGCACCACTACCACAACACCTACCGGGCGAGGCTGGGCATGGATCCACTCCCTCTGTTCGCCGCTGAGGATGTGGGCGCAGTAGTCGGCTAGGTGCTGACCTTGGCGCTACCGCGACCTCGCCGCCGATATCGACGCGCGGTTCGGCCCGGCCGATGGCGACTGCTCGGCGGGGTGGCATGGAGCGCTGGCGATTGGGGTCAGTCGAGCGTGATGGCAGTGCCGTAGGCCATGATCTCCGCCATTCCCTGATCCTGGCCCGCCGTTTCGGTGGAGTCGAAGCGCAAACCCACCACGGCATCAGCACCTAATGCTTGGGCGTGCTCCCCCAGGCGGTCCGCCGCAACGCGGCGGGCCTTCTCCAACGCCAGGGTAAAATCCTTCACTTCACCCTTTTTAATTCCCTTGAACTGGCCGATCAGGCTGGTTTCCGCGCCGCTAGATCGGACGATCAGCCCGAACACCGGGCCCAGGAATCTCCCGGTGACGCGGCCGGGGATGTCGTTAGTGGTGGACACCGGAAGCGGAAGTTCTTCTTGGAGGTCGGGCATTCGAGGGGTTCCTCCAGCTGGTTGGTTGAGTTATGTACCCGCTGGACGGCACGGATGCCTGAGCATTTTGCTATCACAGGCAAGGCGTGTGTGGAACCCAGAGAGGGAGTGCGACGCGTGGCCTCGGGGGGGGTTCAGAGGTGGGCGGAGGGACGCAGGTCGATGGCAGCAGGTAGTTGCCCTTGGGTCAGCACGTCGAGGCCGAGGGCGAGCTCAATGGTTTTGAGGAGGCTGGCGTGGGAACCGGTGACGTTGGTGATCGCTCCAGATCGGGAGGTGGGGGCGATGAGGATGTTGGGAACCGGGGCGTCTTCGTCGTAGAGGACCACCACGAGGGTGGAACCCTGGCGGTAGGTGGCGCCATCGAGGATGGGAGTAAGGATGGATTGAGCCCACCGATCAACGGTGCGGTTGTCGCAGTCGTGGCCGTCGTGGCAGAGGTCGGGCACCACAAAGGCGAAGGTGGGGAGGTGATCGGGGTCCAGCGCGTTGAGCGGAAGGACCTCTTCCTGGCAGTACTCGTGGTCCCCTCCGCCGTAGTAGTAGAGCGCCGGGATGTGCCGCGGCACGTTCCCCTCGGCTGAGCATGTCTCGGTAGCACCGTCCACGTAGGTGCGAGGGGTTCCTCCGGCCGAGCGGACCTGGCGAAAAATATTGTTGTCGGTGGAACGACATGTTGCGGACGGCTTGCACCCATCAACCGTGGCGGGGTTGGCGACCCCCGAGGTGATCCCTATGTACTGACTGAGGCTGGATTGGGAGGCGGTGGTTTCGTTCCACTCTGGGTAGTAGCCGCATGTGTTGGCGAGGCGGTGCAGGAACGGCATGGTCTCGGCCGAGAAGCCCGGGCCCACCGCCGGGGTACGGCCGCCGGTCCACGTGCGGTTTTCCTCCATGAGTATCAGCACGTGTTCGTAGCGGTCCGGCGGGGTTGTGTCTCTTCCGCAGGGCTCGGCGGCGTTGATCGGGAGATTCCCGGCCGCCGGCGCGGAGGTCACGGTGGGGGTGACGGTGGCCGGGGCCGAGCGCAAGCCACACCCAGCCAGCAAGGCCACCACCCCCCCGAGGATGCCGAGGACCACGCATAATCTGGCCCCCTGGTCCCGGCGAGGCCGAGATCCCGTTGCCCCGCTGCGCGCCACCATCGCCCCTAGCGTAGATATTCAGCCTTGCGTGGGCCACTATCGGCCGCAAACCAACGATGGGAGACGACATGGACAGCGATCCCGACAAGCGTCAGCGGGGCCTCGAGGTGATGGCTTCGGTCTACGGGTGGCCGACCGTGGGAGACGGCCCGGGGGATTTCTTCGGGTACACCGTTGAACACCTCTTCGCCGAGATCTGGGAGCGAGAAGGACTGTCGTATCGCGACCGTCGCCTGCTGTTGATCGGCCTGCTGGTGGGTCGGGGAATGGACGACGTACTCGGTTTGCAACTCGAGGCGGGTTTGGGCAACGAGGAGTTATCGGCGCACGAACTGCGGGAGATCGTGATCTTCCTCACGCACTACGCCGGTTGGCCCAGCGGGGCCAAGATGAACAGTGCGGTCGAGACCCTCATCGCCACCGCCGCCAAGCGCGCCGCCGAGTGATCTTCCCGTGTCCTTAGCGGTTAGTTGATCTGCACGTTGGTGGTAGACGGGGGCAGGTGGGGGGTGCCGTCTCGCATGGGGGGGAACTGGAAGGTTGCCGCCGTGGTGGCGCGGGTCATCGTGGTGATGGGTGGTTCTTCGAGCGTCACGTTGTCGTCGTCGATGGTGATTTCCCAGCGACAGTGCGGTACGCGATCGGCCGGTAGACGGGGCGGGCGGTGCACATGGGTGATATGCGCTTTGGGGTTCACAGCCTGCGCAGTGGGGTCGAAGGTGGCGTCTTCGATGGTGTGGCACATGCCGGTGATCGCCCGCTCTCCCCAGGGCTCCACATCCATCAGTGCCCCGCACGACCGCAGTTCGAAGAACCCGTGCGTGTCGTCCACTACCTCGTAGCGCACGTCGAGATAGTGGTGCGGGAAGCCGGGATCGAGTTGCAGCGACTTGAAGATGGCCTCCACGCCGTCGCCCTGAATGCCCAGCGCCGCTCGCAGTCGCTCGTTGTAGATAGGTGATGCACCGCGCCACTCTTCGATGGCCAGTTCCTCCACTACCTCTTGCCCGTATTTGATGCCGATGGCGGCGCACATCGAGCGATCAAGCAGGTGCACGATCATGGCGTACTCGCGCACCAGGCGCACCAGGGCTTCCTTGGACAGGTCCTCGTAGCGGAAGTCTGGGTCGAAGGGCCCGCTGTAATCGGGTCGGTCGGAGAGGTTCTCAGGGTGGTTGCTGGGCGGCATAAGGCGAGACTACTGTCTGGACACATGTCCAGTACGGCGGTTCCGGCCCCTGCTCGCCGCGCCGCGGCAGGCCAAAGATCAGATCGGGTTGACGCCCTCGTGGACGCAGCCATGACCGAACTCCGACAGCACGGCTACGACGGCCTCACCGTGCGCAACGTGGCGCGCCGAGCCCAGGTTTCGCCAGCCAGTGCGTACACCTATTTCGCCTCCAAGGATCACCTGGTGGCCGAGGTGTTCTGGCGGCGCCTGCAGCGGCTACCGGCGCCTCCCAGTAGCGGTTCGTTAGGCGAACGATTGTCGTGTGCTCTCGCCAACCTGTCGTTGCTCATCGCCGAGGAACCCGCCCTCGCCGCCGCCTCCA
The DNA here is from genome assembly GCA_009694375.1 of Acidimicrobiia bacterium. Lineage (NCBI taxonomy): Bacteria > Bacillati > Actinomycetota > Acidimicrobiia > Acidimicrobiia bacterium. Next base: position 2,206 of record SHVB01000028.1, on the reverse strand, counting down.
CCACCGCCGTTCTCGCCGCCGATCCCAACGTGGATCGGCTACGCGGTCGCATCGGGGCCGCCTTCAACGACTACCTCGCCAGCGCGCTCGGGGCGAGCGCCAACCCCGCCGTGTTGCGGACACTGAACCTGGCCCTGGCGGGTGCATTGTTGCAGGCGGGAATGGGGTATTTCACCTACTCAGAACTAGCCGACCGGATGGACGAAGTGGCCGTGTTAGTTCTGCGGGGGGCGGCATGACGGCGCTGGTCTACAACCCCTACCACTACGAGATGCACGAGGACCCCTTCCCTACCTACCAACGTCTGCGCGACGAAGCCCCGGTGTATCGCAACGACCGCGACAGTGGCGGATTTTGGGCGCTATCGCGACACGCCGACGTGGTGGACGGTTTTCGCGACAGCGCCCGCCTCTCATCGGCCCACGGGGTATCGCTCGATCCGGCGGCCTCCGGGCCGCATGCCCACCGAACGATGTCTTTTCTGGCGATGGACCCGCCCCGGCATGGTCGGATGCGGGGGCTCGTATCGCGAGGCTTCACGCCGCGCCGAGTAGCCGAACTCGAACCCCGTATTCGTGAACTCACCCGCTCGTACCTCGAGGTGGCGATCGAACAGGGAACCTTCGATTTTGTGGATGACCTGGCCGGCAAACTTCCGATGGATGTGATCAGCGAACTGATCGGCGTGCCCGTGGCCGACCGCGCCGAACTGCGCCGCCTGTCGGACCTGTTGGTGCACCGGGAGGAAGGCATGGACGACGTGCCCCCCGCCGGGGTGGATGCCGCTTTCGCCCTGGTGGCCTACTACGCCGACATGCTCAGGCAGCGGCGGATGGCGCCCACCACCGACCTCACCTCGGCCCTCCTCGCCGCCGAGGTAGACGGCGACCACCTGACCGACGATGAGATCATGGGCTTCCTGTTTCTCATGGTGGTGGCCGGGAACGAGACCACCACCAAACTGCTCGGCAACGCCTGGTACTGGGCGTGGAAAAACCCCGATCAGCGGGCTAAGCCCTTCCGGGATCCGGCGCGGGTGCCAACCTGGATCGAAGAGACACTGCGGTACGACACGTCGACGCAGATGCTGGCCCGGATCGCCACCGAGGATGTGACCCTGCACAACACCACCATTCCTGCGGGTGACCGCGTGCTGCTGGTCGTCGGATCAGCCAACCGCGACGAGAGGGTCTTTGCGCAGGCCCACCGCTACGACCTCGACCGGCCGGAGCGCGAACTGCAACAGATCGCCAGTTTCGGGTTTGGGCGGCACTTTTGCCTCGGTGCCTCCCTGGCCCGTCTCGAGGCGCGAGTGTGTTTGGAAGAACTGGTGGCCCAAGTGGCCCACTACGACATCGACCCCAGCGGCATCCGTCGGGTTCACAGCGTCAACGTGCGCGGGTTTGCGGCCCTGCCCACCACCGTGGTGCCCCGCTGATGCCGCGCTTCCCCCCTCATCCGGATCGTCGGGCCGCGGTAGTCACCGGATCGTCGGCGGGCATCGGAGAGGCCACTGCGCTGGCCTTAGCGGAGGCGGGTCACCCGGTGGTGCTGGGCGCCCGTCGCCTCGAGCGATTGGAGGCAACGGTGGCCACCATCCTGGCCGCCGGCGGCGAGGCCGTCGCCCTGGCGCTCGACCTCACCAACAACGCCTCCATCGACCACTTTGCGGCGCAGGCCGAGGACCGGCTCGGTCCCATTGAGGTGGTGGTGTCCAACGCCGGTGACGTGCTCCCCGCCTCGGCGTTCGGAGTTGACCCCGACGACTTCGCCCGACAGGTACAAGTGAACCTGGTGGGGGCCCATCGGCTGGTGCGGCGTTTGGGACCGGCCATGGTGGAGCGTGAACGCGGCGACATCGTGTTTGTCACCTCCGACGTGGTGCGGGTGCCGCGCACCTACATGGCGGCCTATGTGGCATCCAAGACCGGGCTCGAAGCTCTGGCTCGCGCCCTGCAGATGGAGACCGAGGGCACCGGAGTGCGGGTGAGCATCGTGCGACCAGGGCCGGCCTCCACCGAGCAGGGGGCCAACTGGCCGACGGAGAAAATCGATGAGGTGATGGCCGATTGGGAACGCTGGGGCATCATGCGCCACCACGGCTACCTGCGGCCGATGGACGTGGCCCGCGCCGTGATGGCGGCGGTGTCGACGCCTCGCGGCACCCACCTCACCCTCATCGAGGTGGAGCCCGAAGCCCCCGTGG
>SHVB01000027.1 GCA_009694375.1 Acidimicrobiia bacterium | reverse complement strand
ATCAAAGGCCATCGCCGTCACATTCCCATTCGCCGCCGCCAACACCCGCGTAATCGCAGCCGTCAACGTCGTCTTCCCATGGTCAATGTGACCCATCGTCCCCACATTCAAATGGGGCTTATTCCGCTCGAACTTCTCCTTGGCCATGAGATTCAACCCTTCAGTGCGTTACGTAATGGTGATGAGGACGGTAGTGCGGGATTCGACTTACTCGCCACGCACTCGCGCGACGATCTCTTCTTGTACTGATGCCGGCGTCTGTTGGTAGCTGCCGAAATGCATGGAGTAACTGGCTCGCCCCTGGGTACGGGACCGGAGATCAGTGGAATAGCCGAACATCTCCGAGAGCGGAACCTGGGCTCGCACGATCTGGCTGTTACCGCGCTGTTCCATTCCGCCCACCTGACCGCGGCGGGAGTTGAGGTCGCCAATGACGTCGCCCATGTACTCGTCGGGCGTCACCACCTCCACGGACATGATCGGCTCCAGGAGCACGGGCTTGGCCTTGCGGAGAGCTTCCTTGAAAGCCATGGCGCCCGCAATCTTGAAGGCCATCTCCGAAGAGTCCACGTCGTGGTACTTGCCGTCGGTGAGCACCGCTCGCAAATCCACAGTGGGATAGCCCGCCAGCACCCCGGCATCAAGCGACTGCTGAATACCGGCGTCGACCGAGGGGATGTATTCCTTGGGCACCCGACCGCCGGTGATCTTGTCCACGAACTCGTACCCACCCCCAGGACCAGTCGGCTCGAGGTCGATGGTGACCTCGGCGAACTGACCCTTACCGCCGGTCTGCTTCTTGTGGGTGTAGGTGTGCTTGGTGACCGTTTGGGTGATGGTTTCCCGGTAGGCCACCTGCGGCTTGCCGACGGTCGCGTCTACATGGAACTCGCGAAGCATCCGGTCGACGATCACCTCGAGGTGAAGTTCGCCCATGCCCGAGATCACGGTCTGCCCGGTGTCTTCGTCGGTGCGCACCCGGAAGGTGGGGTCTTCCTCCGAGAGACTGAAGAGGGCCTTGCCCATCTTGTCTTGGTCCACCTTCGTCTTCGGCTCCACAGCCACATGGATTACCGGCTCGGGAAACTCCAGGTTCTCGAGCACGATCTCGGCCCCCGGAGCGGCAAGGGTGTCGCCGGTGCGAGTGTTCTTGAAGCCGATACCGGCCGCGATGTCTCCGGTGAACACGGCGTCGATGTCCTCCCGGCTGTTGGCGTGCATCTGCAGGATGCGCCCGATGCGCTCCTTGTTGCTATGGGTGGTGTTCACCACCGTGCCGCCCTTCTCCAACATGCCGGAGTACACGCGGAAGTACACCAGTTTCCCCACGTGGGGGTCGGTCATGATTTTGAAGGCCAGCGCCGAGAACGGCTCGCTGTCGGAGGGCTTGCGTTCGAGTTCCTCGTCGCCCTTCACGTTCATTCCCTTAGTCGGTGGCAAGTCCACCGGGCTGGGGAGGTAGTCCACCACCGCGTCGAGTAGCGGTTGCACGCCCTTGTTCTTGAACGCCGTACCGTTGAGGATTGGCACGATTTCGCCCGAGATGGTGCCGGCCCGAAGGGCGGAGCGGAGGTCCTCGACGGTGATCTCTTCCTCCGCCACGAACTTCTCCAGGATGTTCTCGTCGAAACTGGAAAGCACGTCGATCAGCGCCGAGCGGTATTCATCGGCCTGGCCTCGGAGGTCCTCGGGGATCTCTTCGACCTCCCACTTTGCGCCGAGTTCTTCGTCGTACCAGACCAGCGCCTCCATGGTGACGAGGTCGATCAGGCCCTTGTAGTTGCCCTCGGCGCCGATGGGCAGTTGGATCACCGCGACGTTGGCCCCCAGACGATCCTTGATCGACTCCAACGCGCTAAAAAAGTCCGCACCGAGGCGGTCCATCTTGTTGATGAAGCACATACGGGGGACGCCGTACTTGTTGGCCTGCCGCCAGACCTCTTCGGTCTGCGGTTCCACCCCTGCCACCCCATCGAAGACCGCTACCGCGCCGTCGAGCACCCGCAGCGAACGCTCCACCTCCACGGTGAAGTCCACGTGGCCAGGGGTGTCGATGATGTTGATGTTGTGATCGCGCCACTGACAGGTGGTGGCGGCGGAGGTAATGGTGATGCCCCGTTCCTGCTCCTGCGCCATCCAGTCCATGACCGCGGCACCTTCGTGGACCTCACCGATCTTGTAACTCTTGCCGGTGTAATAGAGGATCCGCTCGGTCGTGGTGGTCTTGCCCGCGTCGATGTGAGCCATGATCCCGATGTTGCGAACTTTGTCGAGGGAGTGGGAGCGCTGTTGGTCTGCCATATCGTTCTCTCGCTACATGCGAACGACCGGGCCGGGCCCGGTCGTTCAGGGGAGGCACCCGGGGGCACTCCCCCCGGTGAATTGGGGGTCTGATCCGCTACCAGCGGTAGTGGGCGAAGGCCTTGTTGGATTCGGCCATCTTGTGCATGTCCTCACGACGCTTCACGGCGGCACCGATGCCGTTGCTGGCGTCGAGCAACTCGTTGGCGAGGCGGTCCGCCATGGTCTTCTCCCGACGCTGGCGGGAGTACCCCACCACCCAACGGATGGCCAGGGTGTTGGCCCGACGGGGCTTGACCTCAATGGGAACCTGGTACGTGGCCCCACCGACGCGGCGGCTCTTGACCTCAAGTTGCGGTTTGATGTTCTCGATGGCTCGCTTCAACGTGGCCGTGGGCTCAGTGCCGGTTTTCTCCTCGATGGTGGCGAGGGCGTCGTACACGATCTTTTCGGCCGTAGAGCGTTTCCCACGCACGAGCACCTTGTTCACGATTTGGGTGACGAGCAACGACCGGTAGATCGGGTCGGGCATCAGTTCACGGCGGGGGGCGGGACCCTTGCGCGGCATTAGAAGTTCACCTCAAGGTGGATCGGCTGGGCCACGACAACAGACACTCCACTCCGAACTGGCGGGCGACGCTCACTCACGGCTAGCTCTCCTTCTTGGCGCCGTAGCGACTACGGGCCTGCTTGCGATCCTTCACACCGGAGGTGTCAAGGGTGCCGCGGATGACCTTGTACCGCACACCGGGAAGGTCCTTCACGCGACCACCGCGCACCAGCACGATGGAGTGCTCCTGGAGGTTGTGGCCCTCGCCGGGGATGTAGGCGGTAACTTCCTGGCCGCTCGACAGGCGCACACGGGCGACCTTGCGGAGGGCGGAGTTGGGCTTCCTGGGGGTGTGGGTGAACACGCGGGTGCACACGCCGCGCCGCTGCGGCGCGCCCTTGAGGGCCGGCGTTTTGGCCTTGGTGGGTTTGGACTGCCGGCCCTTGCGGACTAGCTGTTGGATGGTGGGCACTCAAACCTCGCGAACGATGAAGACTTCAGGACTTCGAAACGGCACGACGGGCCCGCAGGGCGCGCTAGTACCGAAGGCCAACTCTACGGGTCCACCCGATCGATGGGCAAACCGTGGGGTTTCGAAGAATCCGAGGGAGCGGGGCCAGCGGAGCGCAGGGATCCCGTCGAAGCGTCAACTAACGGTAAGCCCCGCCCGCATCCCCTGGCGATAATGATCGGGAAGATTACAGATCACCACGTAGTTGCCGGCCGCCAGCTCCACTTCGAGCTTGTCGCCCGAACCAACTTTGATGTCTTCGACCTCATCAATCAACCCCAAGGCGTCGCTTTCGAGTACATCACCCTCGGCGTCGATCGGGAGGTCGGTGGGAGCCAGGTCGGTCTTAAAGACCACAAACTCGTGCACGGAAGGACCCTTGTTGTCCAAATCGAAGGTAACTTCGCCGCGCGAGACCAGGTCTTTGCTCAGGTCAATCACGAAGTCGGATAGCCCGACGTCGACAGTTCGCGATGATTCGCCGTTACCGGTGCTGCCACAGCCCGCCACGAGCGCCATGGCCACAACCACTCCAAGCGCTGCTGCTGCTCCACGCATCAAATGTTCTCCTCGTATTGGGGCACCCAGAAAGCATTGAAATCCTCAAGCATTCAGTAATCTACCCGGGGACCCACGGGGATGTCGGCTCATTCGCACCCACCACGCGTTGGTGCCCCGGACCAAGGCCCGGGGCACCAACGTTGCTCGTCTAACTGCAGACGATTTTGCGTCAGCCGGCCTGCTCGCCCTCGCCGCCGATGCTGACCACCTCAGCGTCGGGCGCTCCCACGGCGGTGTTGCCGTAACTCTCCTTGAGCCACTCCGCGATGTCCTGCTCGTCGTCGCTATCGGATGACCAGTAGTCCAGCGGTTTGTAGTCCGGGGCCGATGTCTCGATGTCCTTGTACCCAGAGCTTCCGGTACCGGCGGGGATCAACTTGCCGATAATGATGTTCTCCTTCAACCCAAGGAGGTTGTCGGACTTGGACTCAATCGCCGCCTCGGTAAGCACTCGGGTGGTCTCCTGGAAGGAGGCCGCCGAGAGCCACGAGTCCGTGGCCAGTGAAGCCTTGGTGATACCCATCATCTCGGGACGACCTTCGGCGGGCGTGAGGCCCTCCTGCACGAGTTGACGGTTGGTGTCGGCGTAGACCTTCTGATCAACCCGCTCCCCCGGCAGAAACGGGCTGTCGCCCGGCTCTTGCACTCCGACCCGCTTGGTCATCTGTCGCACGATGAGCTCAATGTGCTTGTCGTGGATAGATACGCCCTGCTCGCGGTACACCTTTTGCACCTCGCCGACGAGATACTGCTGGGTCTCACGAACACCCTTGATCTCCAGCAGCTCCTTGGGGTCACGGGGACCCTCCACAATCGGCTCACCGGCGGTGATCTCCTGGCCATCGGTGACCTCAAGTTTCGAGATACCCGGCACCGTGTAGCTGTCTTCGGTGCCGTCGTCGCTGACCACCGTGATGACCCGACCCTTGCCCTCGTCGTCGGCAATGCGCACAAGCCCCGAGGTGCGGGACAGCGTTGCCTTGCCCTTCGGAGAACGAGCCTCGAAGAGTTCCACCACGCGGGGCAGACCACCGGCGATATCGGCACCACCGGCCACACCACCGGTGTGGAAGGTACGCATGGTGAGCTGGGTGCCGGGTTCCCCGATGGACTGGGCGGCGATCACGCCAACCGCTTCCCCCATCTCGATGGCTTTGCCGGTGGCCAATGAGCGGCCGTAACAGGCGGCACACACACCGAGGTCACACTGACAGGTAAGCGGTGAACGCACCCGAATACGGTTGACCTTGGGATCTTCCTCCAGCGCCACCAAATCGTCTTCCGTGATCATGTGCCCAGCCGCTAGCACCTTGCCGCCAGTCAACTTCACGTCGACCGACAGGGTGCGACCAAAGATGCGGGTCTCGAGGTGGCTTCGCTTGCCGGCTTCGTCGGGGACGATGTCCTCGGCCCACAAGCCCCGCACCGGATCGCCTTCTCGCTGGCAGTCGTCCTCGCGGATAATCAGTTCCTGGGCCACGTCCACCAATCGGCGGGTGAGATAGCCCGAGTCGGCCGTCCGCAGGGCGGTATCGACGAGACCCTTGCGAGCCCCTGGGGTGGAGATGAAGTACTCCAACATCGAGAGGCCTTCCCGGAAGTTGCTCTTGATCGGCCGGGGGATCATGTCGCCCCGGGGGTTGGCCACCAGGCCACGCATACCGGCGATCTGGCGCACCTGCATCATGTTTCCGCGTGCACCCGATCCCACCATCATGTCGATGGGGTTGAACTGCTTGGAGGAAAGAGCCTCTTCCATGGCGTTCTTCACCAGTTCAGTGGCGGTGGTCCAAATCTCCACCTCCTTCTGGCGACGCTCTCCGTCGGTGATGATGCCTCGGCGGAACTGCTGCTCCACCTTGTCGGCCTGCTTCTCGTGCTCGTCGAGGATGCCGCGTTTCTCCTTCGGCGTGGTGACGTCGTCGATGGAGATGGTGAGACCCGAACGAGTGGCGTAGGCGAAGCACAGGTCTTTGATGGCGTCGAGACTCCCCGCCACCTCGGCCTTGGTGTGCTCGTTGGCCAGGCGGTCGACAATCTCGCCCATCTGCTTCTTCTTCACCGTCTCGGCGATACGGGGGAAGTTCACCGGCAGACATTCATCGAAGAGGAACCGGCCCAGGGTGCCCTCACGGCGCGAAGGACCGTCGGCCTCGGGCTCGAGGTCACGCAGGTTGATCCGAGCGTGGAGCGAGATGTCACCCTTCTCGTAGGCCTTGAGCGCCTCGGCGATCGTGCCGAAGGAACGCCCCTCGCCCGGGTCGCCATCTACTGTCTCGGTGAGGTAGTAGGCGCCGATAATCATGTCCTGGGTAGGTGTAACGAGGGGACGGCCGTGGGCCGGCGAGAGGATGTTGTTGGCGCTGAGCATGAGGACCCGGGCCTCGGCCTGTGCTTCGGCGGACAGCGGCAGATGCACCGCCATCTGATCGCCGTCGAAGTCGGCGTTGAAGGCGGTGCACACCAGCGGGTGGATTTGGATGGCCTTGCCCTCCACCAGTACCGGCTCAAACGCCTGGATGCCCAGGCGATGGAGCGTGGGGGCCCGGTTGAGGAGCACGGGGTGCTCTTTGATGACGTCTTCCAGCACATCCCAAACTGGGAGGCGCCGACGCTCCACCATGCGCTTGGCCGACTTGATGTTCTGCGCCAGTTCACGGTCCACGAGCGCCTTCATCACAAAGGGCTTGAAGAGTTCAAGGGCCATCAGCTTGGGCAGGCCGCACTGGTGGATCTTTAGGGTCGGGCCAACCACGATGACCGACCGGCCCGAGTAGTCGACGCGCTTGCCGAGCAGGTTCTGGCGGAACCGGCCCTGCTTGCCCTTGAGCATGTCCGAGAGCGACTTCAGGGGGCGGTTTCCGGGGCCAGTGACGGGCCGACCGCGACGTCCATTGTCGAACAGGGCGTCGACGGCCTCCTGCAGCATGCGCTTCTCGTTGTTGACGATGATCGTCGGCGCCCCGAGGTCGAGCAGTCGCTTGAGGCGGTTGTTCCGGTTGATGACCCGACGGTAGAGATCGTTGAGATCAGAAGTGGCAAAGCGCCCACCATCGAGTTGCACCATCGGGCGCAGTTCGGGCGGGATGACCGGCACCACATCCAGGATCATGGCGCCGGGATCGTTGACCCGCTTGCCGGCCTCATTGCGCTTGTTGAACGAGGTCACGATCTTGAGACGCTTGATTGCTTTTTGCTTACGCTGTGCCGAGAGCGGACGCTGACCTTCGGGAGGATCGATGGCGACCTTGAGCTTCTCTTCCTCCACGTCGAGGTCAAGGCGGTTGATGAGCGCCTTGAGCGACTCGGCCCCCATACCCCCCTCGAAGTAGTCGCCGTAACGGTCCACGAGTTCATGCCAGAGCGCTTCGTCTTCGAGGATCTTGCGGGCGAAAAGGTCGATGAACTCGTCCCACACCCTCACCAGCATGTCGAGTTCGGTTTCGTAGGTCTCCCGGATCGCCGCCACCTCTTTTTCGGCGGCCTTGTGGCGAGAGCGCACGTCGGCGTCTTTGGCGCCGGCCTTCTCCATCCCTTCAACCTCAACCTCGAGCTCGGTGAAACGAGCGTTGATTTTCTGATCGCGCTCCTTCTCAATCGCCTCGCGCTCGGCCAGCATTTCCTTTTCGAGATCGGGACGATCGGCATCCCGCTTCTCCTCGTCCACCCAGGTCACGAGGTTGGCGGCGAAGTAGATCACCTTTTCCATCTGCTTGGCCTTCAACTCCTCGCGCGCCTCGGTACCCATGAGGAGGTAGGTCAACCACGATCGGGTTCCCCGGAGGTACCAGATGTGCACAACGGGAGCGGCCAACTCAATATGGCCCATGCGCTCGCGCCGAACCTTCGAACGGGTGACCTCCACGCCGCAGCGCTCGCAGATGATTCCCTTGAAACGCACCCGCTTGTACTTACCGCAGTAGCACTCCCAGTCTTTGGTGGGACCGAAGATCTTCTCGCAGAAGAGCCCGTCCTTCTCTGGCTTGAGGGTGCGGTAATTGATGGTTTCGGGCTTCTTGACCTCACCGTTGGACCACGTGCGGATCGAATCCGCCGTGGCCAGGCCGATGCGAAGCTGGCTGAAGTTATTGACATCGAGCATTAGAAACGCGCTCCTTCACGACGGCGTTCGTCTTCGTCATCACTGCCACGCTCGGGGCGGGACAAGTCGATGCCCAGTTCCTCGGCGGTGCGGAAGATGTCTTCGTCAAGCTCCCGCATCTCGATTTCCTCACCCGTCTGGGCGAGGACCTCGACATTGAGGCAGAGGGCCTGCATCTCCTTGATGAGCACCTTGAAGCTTTCAGGAATACCCGGCTCGGGGATGTTCTCGCCCTTCACAATGGCTTCGTACACCTTGACTCGGCCCAGCACATCGTCGGATTTGATGGTGAGCAACTCCTGCAGGCAGTAAGCGGCGCCGTAGGCCTCCAGGGCCCACACCTCCATCTCGCCAAAACGCTGGCCACCGAACTGGGCCTTACCGCCGAGTGGCTGCTGGGTGATCATCGAGTAGGGGCCCGTGGAACGAGCGTGGATCTTGTCGTCCACGAGGTGAGCCAGTTTCAGGATGTAGACGTAGCCAACCGTGATCGGGTTGTCGTAGGCCTCGCCGGTGCGACCGCTATAGAGCGTGGTCTTGCCGTCGTTCTGAATGAGCCGGCCCCCCTCGCCATACTCGGAGTACTGCGACTCCGGGCTGAGGTTCTCGAAGATCGTTTGGATCGTCGGGTGCTTCCCGGCTTGTTCATCTTCGTCCCAGTGGGCTCCGTCGAATACCGGCGTGGCCACCAGCGTGGCGGCGGGAGTCTTGGTGCGGGTCTTGGCCTCAGTGCCGCGGTAGGCGGGATCGCCTACCTGCTCACCGTTCACGTCCCAGCCCCACCGGGCGGCGTAGCCGAGGTGGGCCTCGAGAACCTGACCCACGTTCATCCGAGACGGAACGCCCAGTGGGTTGAGGATGATGTCCACCGGCGTGCCATCGGCGAGGAAGGGCAGGTCCTCGATCGGGAGGATCCGGGAGATAACACCCTTGTTGCCGTGGCGACCAGCCAACTTGTCGCCCACGCTGATCTTGCGTTTCTGACCAACGTAGACCCGGACGAGTTGGTTCACGCCCGGGGGCAACTCATCGCCGTCGTCGCGACTGAAGACCTTGACATCGATCACCTTGCCGGTTTCGCCGTGGGGCACTTTGAGGCTGGTGTCGCGCACCTCGCGAGCCTTCTCGCCGAAGATGGCGCGCAGGAGTCGCTCTTCGGGAGTGAGTTCAGTCTCGCCCTTCGGCGTGACCTTCCCCACCAGGACATCTCCCGGTCCTACCTCGGCCCCCACCCGAATGATGCCCCGTTCATCAAGGTCTTTCAGGATCTCCTCGGAGAGGTTCGGGATGTCCCGGGTGATCTCTTCGGGCCCAAGTTTCGTGTCGCGGGCATCGATCTCGTGCTCGTGGATATGAATCGAGGTGAGCACGTCGTCTTTGACCAGACGCTCCGAGAGGATGATGGCGTCCTCGAAGTTGTAGCCCTCCCATGGCATGAAGGCCACGAGCAGGTTCTTACCCAGGGCCAGTTCGCCGTTGTCGGTCGACGGCCCCTCGGCGAGGACGTCGCCCTTTTTGAAGGTATCGCCCTCCTTGATCAGCGGCTTCTGGTTGATGCAGGTGTCCTGGTTCGATCGCTCGAACTTGAGGAGCTTGAACACCTTCTTCCCGCTCGTCTTGTACTCGACGGTGATGAGATCTCCCGAGCAGCCGGTAACCACGCCGTCTTCCTGGGCGATGATCATGTCGGCTGCGTCACGCGCCGCCCGGGCCTCGATGCCGGTACCGATGTACGGCGCCTCGGCCCGCACCAGGGGTACGGCCTGGCGCTGCATGTTGGCCCCCATCAGGGCGCGGTTGGCATCGTCGTGTTCGAGGAACGGGATCAGGGCAGTGGCCACCGAGACGATCTGCTTCGGCGAGACGTCCATGAGCTGCACTTCGGCCGGCGGCACCGCCGAGATCTCGGTGGTAGCGGCGAAGTACGTATCGCGTTCGAGCTGGAGGCGCAGGTTCTCGAGGGTGGCTGCCTGGGGTGACCGGCGTACCAAAATCCGCTCGTTCTTGAAGGTGTGGTCGGGATGGAGTGGCTCGTTGGCCTGGGCTACGACGTAGTCCTCTTCTTCATCCGCCGTAAGCCAGATGATGTCGTCGGTGACCTTGCCGTTCCGCACGTGGCGGTAGGGCGACTCGATAAACCCGAACGGGTTCACTCGGGCATAGGTGGAAAGCGCCCCGATGAGGCCGATGTTGGGCCCTTCGGGGGTTTCGATCGGACACATGCGGCCGTAATGGGAGAAGTGAACGTCTCGCACCTCGAACCCGGCTCGTTCCCGCGAGAGGCCGCCGGGGCCAAGGGCGGAGAGGCGACGGCGGTGGGTAAGACCCGACAGCGGGTTCACCTGGTCCATGAACTGGGAGAGCTGGCTCGTGCCGAAGAACTCCTTGATCGACGCCACCACGGGACGGATGTTGATGAGCGTCTGAGGCGTGATGGCCTCCACGTCTTGGGTGGTCATGCGCTCGCGCACTACCCGCTCCATCCGAGACAGGCCGATACGCACCTGGTTTTGGATCAGCTCGCCGACCGAGCGGATGCGGCGGTTGGCGAAGTGGTCTTGATCGTCGAGGCGGTAGCCCGGCTCGGCGTTGACCAGGTGAAGAAGGTACGAGCACGCCGCCAACACCTCGCAGCGCGAGAGCACCGGCTGGCCCTCGACGGGGCGATCCAGGAACGGCACGCCGTCCTCGTCGGCACCGTTGAGCATCGGGAACAACTCGGCAAGCTGTTCGATCTCGTTGCGCAGCTTCTTATCCAGCTTGTAACGGCCAACCCGGCTGAGGTCGTAGCGACGGTTCTGGAAGAAGGCGTTATCGAAATAGGCCCGAGCCGACTCAACCGACGGCGGCTCGCCGGGGCGAGCGCGCTTATAGATCTCTACCAGCGATTCTTCGCGAGTCACGGCCAACTCACGGTCCTTTTCCCACTGCCCCTCGAGGAAGTCGAAGTGACGGACAAAGGCATCCATGAAGCCCGGGCAACGGTCTTCGCCGTAGCCCAGCGCCCGCATCAGCATAAAGATCGACAAACGACGCTTGCGAGCCACTCGAGTGCCAGCGGTAACGTCCTTGCCGGGCTTTTGTTCGACGTCAAACTCAATCCACTCGCCCCGGTAGGGGTGAACGGTGCCCTTCACGAGCTGATACTTGGTGAGATTGCGCAAGCGGTATCGCTCGCCGGGCTCGAAGATCACCCCCGGTGAACGGACGAGCTGCGACACCACAACGCGCTCAGTCCCGTTGATCACGAAGGTGCCCTTGTCGGTCATCATCGGGAAGTCCCCCATGAATACCGTCTGCTCCTTGATCTCACCGGTGGCCGCATTGATGAAGCGGGCCCGGACAAAAATCGGAGCGGAGAAGGTCATGTCCTTCTCCTTGCACTCCTCCACGCTGAACTTGGGCGGGGGACGCAGGTCCTCGTCGTCGGGATCAAACTCAAGCTCCAACTGGAGCGTCTCAGTGAAGTCCTTGATCGGCGAGATGTCGCGGAAGGTCTCCTTGAGGCCCTTCTGCAGGAACCATTCGAAACTGTCACGCTGGACCGAGATCAAGTCCGGTAGGGATAGGGCTTCGTCAATGTTCGCGAACGAGTAACGATCGCGCATGGTCGTGCGTGCAGGCAACGCGTCTCCCCTGGCTCAGGTGGGCGGCAAGCCGTGTCATGGACCCGCTGGATCGTCACAAAGGAACGACAAATCGAGCGACCAGGGCTACGGCTCTGCCAATCCTAAGGATCCGGGCTGCTGGAGGCAATTCGGCGCACAGCGGTGCTACCGAGGAGGGCCTTGACGGAAGAACCGTACGACAGCCCCGGACACTGGTCAAGGTTTTTCTTGCCTAAAAGTAGATAATCTGACAAAGTAATCTACTTTCTTCTGTCAAGAAAGGTAGATTTGTGGCCATACGAAAAACGGCACTCCTTCTCGACGATGATCTCGTGGCGCAGGCGAAGGAAATCCTCGGAACCGCCACCACCACCGAGACGCTCGCCGAGGCCTTACGAGAAGTGATCCGAATGCGGGGACGGGCCCGTCACTTCGAGCGACTCCGCCGACGCGAGGGCATCGATGTTGACGACGGCGAGGCCCGAGAGGGCCCGGGGGGGGATCTTGGCCACCCACCTCGCTGATACGAGCGTGCTCATCCGCCTCCACCAAGACGACGTAGCCGTGCGGGCCGAATCGATGTTTATCAGCGGCCGTATCGCCACCTGCGCCATCGTGGATCTCGAACTACTGCACTACGCTAGAGCCGCCGGCGAGCATGAACAGATCCGCCTTGAGCGCCAGTTTCTCCCCCGCACCCCCATCACCGAAGCGGGCATGGAGCGAGCCGTGGACGTCCAGGGCTTGCTGGCGGCCCACGGGCAACACCGGGACATCCCGATACGCGATCTCATGATCGCGGCGACCGCCGAACAATCCGGGCTCGTTCTGCTGCACTACCACCAGGCCTTCGACATCATCGCCGCCATCACCCGCCAGCCCACCGAATGGGTGGTGCCACCCGGGAGCGTGCCCTGACCGGTGGTGTCGCCCCACCACCCGGGCGCGAGGAAGGCCCGCCCCACGGGGCGGGCCTTCCGGCCCAGGGTCAGAGGCGGTGGGCTACTTGAGCTCTACCGAACCACCGGCCGCCTCGAGGGATGCCTTTGCCTTCTCGGCGTCTTCCTTCGATACCTTCTCCAGGATCGCGTTGGGCGCACCATCCACGAGATCCTTGGCCTCCTTGAGCCCGAGGTTCGTCAGGGCACGCACCTCCTTGATGACCTGGATCTTCTTGTCGCCCGCCGCCGTCAGGACGACGTCGAACTCATCCTGCTCTTCTTCGGCTTCGGCGGGGGCACCAGCGGCCGCGGGGCCCGCTACCGCCATAGGAGCGGCGGCGGTCACGCCGAACTTCTCCTCGAAGTCCTTGAGAAGCTCGGAAAGCTCCAGGACGGTCATGGTGGCAATGGAATCGAGAATGTCTTCTTTGGTGGTCATGGTGCTCACTCCTCCGTAGTGGTGTCGTCGGCGACGGGCTCCTCGGTGGGAACCTCCTCGGCAACGACAGTGTCGTCAGTGGTATCAACCGCCTCGGCGGGCTCCTCAGAGGGAACCTCCTCCGTGGTGGTGGGATCAGCGGCGGCCTCGGCCGAATCGGCTTCGGCAGCCACCGCAGGCATGGCATCAGCAGGTTCGTCGGCCGGTGCATCCGGTACGCCCCCCTGCTTGTCGATGAGGGCCTTGAGGCCATAGGCAAAGTTGCGGGGTAGGGCTTCGAGCAAGCCGGCCAGTTGCACCATGGGTGCGGCCAGCGCGCCAGCGAACTTGGCCAGTAGCACCTCGCGGGGCTCCACCTCGGCCAAAGCCTTCGCCTCATCAGCGGTGAGGGGCTGCGCGCCCAGCAGGCCACCCTTCACAATGAGGTTCGCGTTGGTCTTAGCGAAGTCGCGCAGGGCCTTAGCCACGTCGACCGCATCGCCGGGAGTGCCATCAGGCTTCTCGGTGATGAAGGCGATCGCGGTGGGGCCGGTGAGCAGGTCCTCTAGCTCCAAGCCCAGGTCACGGGCGGCAAGGGCGACGAGCGTGTTCTTGTAGATCTTGTAGTCGCCACCGACCAACCGCAGCGCACGGCGCAAGTCGCTGATCGCGGTTACGTCGAGCCCTCGATACTCGGTGAGTAGGGCGGCACTGGCGGAATCCAGGCGCTCACGCACCTCATCCACCACGGCAACCTTTTCCGGTCTCGGGTTCTCCATCGACACCTCCTCTCGTTGTCTCGTGGCTCGCGCTAGGCACGGGCACTACGAGTGAGACCTCGAGGTGTCCGCCTCGTCAGGCGGGACCGGAGTCCCTTTGAGCCCCGAGGAGCACCGGATGTCTGTGGCGAGCAATCTGTTGTTGAACACGACAGACTAATCGACCGAGGAACCGGCGGCCAAATACTGCCTAACCCACCACCCGAGGCGGCTCCCCCCATGCACGGACAGGCCAGCATCCGAAAACGAGCCGCCGCCCTGGTCGCCGTGGTCCTCGCCGCCGCCAGCCTGGCCGGTTGCAACGGCCGAGGTGGGTCTGGGCTCTGGCAGCGCGAACGCGCGCCAGTGGTGATGACCGGAAGCCAGGTGCCTTCCTTCGCCACCAAGACCCCTGGCAGCATCGTGGCGTTCAGATGGAACTCGGAGGAGCGGGGGTGGGAGCAAGTACCGGTTCAGGTTGACGAGCGGCATACCGAGTTCCTCACCAAACTCCGCAACGGTTCCGGCACCAGCGGCCCGACCACCCTCGCCTACTCCGACCCGGCGGCCCATGCCGGCTCCGACCCAGTCGCCACCCTGGATTCGAATGACGAAATCACTTTCATGGCTATAGACGCCGGGGGGGAGGCGCCCCGCAGTGCGCCGGCGCCCGCCGGGGTGGTCGCCGCTTCGGGCCTCCGCGTGGCGGTGACCGACCCGCTGTCCCCGACAGACTCCACCCGTGGGTGGGGCGTGGGCTTCCTGTACCTGTTCGAGCGGGCCACCCCCACACTGTTGCCAGCCGCTGGCCGCGACTACGTGCATTACACCTTCGCCCCGGCCGACCCCACCGGGCATGTTGAGAACTCCACCGTCTTCACCGATCGCTACACAACACACTTCTCCGCCCGGTGGACGAGAGACGGCCTCTGGCTCGGCGACGGACCCGACATTCTCGATCGACACCGCAATCTCTTCGCGGTCGGCAACTGTGTCCGTAACGAAGACACCTTCTCCGCCGGGGTGGGCGGCTTTGCCACCAACGTCAACGGCCCGGTGCGCGTCATCCGTTCGTACCTCGGAGCCAACAGCGGCACCTACGCCCAACGAGAGCACATCTTCTACCGAGGTGTCGAGCGGGTACAGACGACGCTGCGCGTGCATGCCATTCCGGGGATCTTGGACTTCTACGATTACAGCGCCGCCGCTATCGGTATGGAGTACTCGAATTCCTCTAACCCCGCGGGGGTGACCATCGACGGGGTGTCCGACATCATCGGCAGCGCGTTGCCTACGTGGGAGGCCGTCGCCGGCGTCCAGGGCACGATGGTGTCGGCGAGCACTCTGGAAACCGACATCGTCGGGCTCACACCAGGGACCTACTACCTCGACGACGCCACCCCTCCAGCCACGCAGTGCACGGGAGATGGGCACGAGTACGGGGCCAGTGGCATGGCCATCACCAGCGGGATAGCCAACACCGATCCCACGCTCGGCGCCTTCAGCAACTTCCTGGGCACCCGCTGGAACGTCTACGCGCCGGGAACGGAATCTCTCGACATCGACCGCGAGGTAGCCAACTTGGCCACCCCGGTCACCGTGGCGGTGACCCAATTCGTAGCGGGCTCCTGACGCGCCGGGCCCTCAGGCGTCGCTGTCGAGGACCTTCAGCCGGTTGGTGTCGATCTTCACGCTCGGCCCCATGGTGGGCGACAGCGAGATCTTGCGAAGGTACCGGCCCTTGGCCGAGGCGGGCTTGACCCGCTGAATCTCGTCAAGCACCGCCCGAAAGTTCAGGTTCAGGGCGCCAAGTTCGAAACTAACCTTACCGATGGGAACCTGAACGTTGCCGTAACGGTCGGTTCGGTACTCCACCTTGCCGCCCTTGAACTCGCCTACGGCCTTCGCCACATCGGTGGTGACGGTACCGGTCTTCGGGTTCGGCATCAGCCCGCGAGGACCGAGTACCCGTCCCAGTTTGCCCACCAGGGGCATGAGATCAGGGGTGGCGATGGCCACGTCGAAATCGAGCATGCCGCCCTCCACCAGAGCGGCTAGGTCGTCCCCACCCACATGATCCGCCCCAGCCGCACGAGCCTGGTCGGCCGCCTCGCCATTGGCGAACACCGCCACCCGTACGTTCTTGCCAGTGCCGGAGGGAAGCGCCACCGTGCCCCGCACAATCTGGTCGGCCTTTCGGGGATCGACCCCGAGGCGGATGGTCAATTCGATCGACTCGTCGAACGAAGCCGTTCCCAGCCCCTTCGCCAGTTCGACGGCCTCGGCCGGGGTGAACAGCTGGTCGGGATCGAATCGCTTCGCTGCGTCTGTGTACTTCTTACCCTTCGCCATCACTGGCTCCCTCTGGTTGAGCGGCCGCTGGATGAGGTTGTCTCAGTCGCGCCGGTTGCATGGACAAGGTGGCGGGCTGCGACCCACCTCCTGCACTACTTGACTTGGATACCCATCGAGCGGGCTGTACCGACCACCTGCAGTTTTGCCGCGGCCAGATCGTTGGCATTGAGGTCGGGCAACTTGATGTTGGCGATCTCTGTGACCTGCGCATCGGTGATCGAACCCACTACCTCTTTGCCCGGGTTCACCGCTGCCTTGTCGAGACCCGCGGCTTGGCGGATCAGCACCGGGGTGGGCGGGGTCTTGAGGACAAAGGTGAATGAACGATCCTCGAACACCGTGATGTCGACCGGCACGATCGTGCCTCGCTGGGCTTCGGTGGCGGCGTTATAGGCCTTGCAGAAATCCATGATCGCCACGCCGTGGGGTCCCAGGGCGGTGCCCACTGGGGGCGCGGGGGTGGCTTGACCGGCGGGGATCTGGATCTTGACGACAGCCAGGACCTTCTTCTTGGCCATGGGGCCGACTCCTTGGGATCACGAGCGATGTTGCCCTATGGGGGCCGGGGGTCAAGTGTGGTCGCGAACAGGGGTGCAGCGCCAATGGCACCCCTTGGCGCTAAAGCTTGGCGACCTGGGAGAAGTCCAGTTCGACAGGGGTTTCCCGGCCAAAGATGTTCACCAACACCTTCACCTTGAGCTGATCTTCGTTGAGTTCGATGACCTCGCCGGAGAAATCGGCGAACGGTCCTTCCTTGACCCGCACCGTCTCGCCCAGTTCGTACTGCGACCGCGGCTTCGCTCGCTTCTCCACCTCATCAGGTGTCTCGGTAGAGACCGAGAGAAAGCTCTCCACGTCCTTACGGGGCAAGGAGGAGGGCTTGGCCCCCTGGCCAACGAAGCCGGTTACCCCGGGCGTGTTACGGATCACGTACCAACTGTCGTCATCCAACTCGCACCGGACGAGGAGGTAGCCGGGGAACATCTTCTTCTGGACGACAACTTTCTTGCCGTTCTTGAAATCAGCCACATCTTCCATCGGGATCACGACCTCGTGGATGCGCTCCTCCATGTTCATGGACGATGTGCGAGCCTCAAGGTTCTGCTTGACCTTCTTCTCATACCCCGACTGCGTGTGGACCACATACCAGCGGCCCGGCCGGTCGAAGGGAGACTCCGGCGGCAACGCTTCCGCAGCCTCCTGTAGGAGGTCCTCGCCGTCGATCACCCCCGTGGGGCGACCTTCGCCGGAGTCGTCGTTGGAGATCGGGTCAGTAATGTAGGCGCTCATCGTGAGAACAACTTCAGTATGAGGTCGCCGAACCCGTAGTCGAGGACGGCAACGTAGGCGGTTAGGAGGACCACCGCGACAAGCACGATGATTGAATAATTAACGACCTCTGGTCGGGTGGGCCAGGCCACCTTACGGAGTTCTCCCCGTACCTCACGCACGAACTGCGGCGGGCTGGTGCGCTCGGCTTTGGGGCGGGGGGGCGCGGGTGTCCCGCGCCGCCGGGCCTTCGGCTCGCCATCGGCGTCTAGTTGCCCCTTCTTCTGGAGCAAGCGCTTTTGCTGTCGGTTCATCGCCATTAACGTGGAAGTTCCTGAGGTGAGAGAAGAGCAGGGCAGGAGGGACTCGAACCCCCAACCTGCGGTTTTGGAGACCGCTGCTCTGCCAGTTGAGCTACTGCCCTTTGGGGGTCGCTTTCCTCTAGCGTAGGCCCTCGCCCGGTCGATCCGCCAGCCGCAAGGGCGGGGGCGGTCAGAGCAGGGGCATCAAATCCAACTCCGTGACCGCCCGATCAAAGCGTTCCAGCATGGCGATCGCCAAGTCGCTCTGACGGGGATCCGTCACATCCATCCCCCGCCATGCCACCACGGGGTAAGCCAAACAAAACAAGGCGGCAACCCGATACTGCTCCCAGCAATCGGAGAGATCCGCCACGGGGACGCCGGCCCCTTCGAGGCCAGCGATCCAGCGGCCGAACAGTGCCTGTTCATGGCCCGAGGCATCAGCCGCCGTGATGCTCTGAGTGATGAAATAGGCCAGGTCGTACGCCCCGTGACCGGTGCCCACCAACTGGAAGTCCAGGGCCACGACCGATCCGGCACCGTCGAAGAGAAGGTTGTCGGCCCGAAAATCGCCGTGGATCATCGTGGTCGGCGCGACGGCCAGGACGTCGAGCAGTCGGGGCATCGCTGCGACCCAGCGCGGCCCCACCGCTTGGATGGCCGACGGAATCTCCACCTCACCCATGAGTTTGTTCCAGCCCTCGTCAAATACCAGCGGGAGCACCGCCTTGTAGATCTCGTCACCCAGGCTCAGGGTGAGGCCGTCCCGGGCAAGGTCGTCGGCCTGGCGCCACCAGGTGGCATGCCATCGCGCCAGACCATCGATGGCTCGCTCCGCATCGGGGATTCCCATGCCAACCACCTGATCCACCGCTCGAAGGTGACCAACATCTTCCATTACCAACACAAACTGGCTCGTCTCGGGGTCGATCTCGGCATGGTGGCAGCGCGGCACTCGGATCGGGGTCTGATGGGCCAACTCGAGAAAGAACTGTGTCTCCCGCAGGTACATCCGCAGCATGGTGGAGGTAAAGACGGCCGCCGGATCCAAGGCGGGAAGTTTCACCACCACTGTCTCCGGGCTGCCCGCACCGCGCAGGTGGACCCGGTAGACGGCGCTGCTCACGCCGATCCCCACCCCGATCTGTTCCGGGGTGGCCGCCTCGATGTCCCAGCCGGTGGTTTCGGTCAACCAGGCGGAGGTCACCTCGTCAATGGTGGTGGGCATCTTGGCCATGATCATCTCCCCGATCCGAGGTGCATGGTGCACCGGACCGGGGAGACGATAGGCCGCCAACCAATCAGTCGTCTTGCGCCGTCAACTCCCGACGGCCACGACCACTCCTGAGCAGGATCGCCCCGCCCAGCAGCAACAACAACGCCGCTTCGACCGAACGGGCCAAGGCCCCACCCGTACGAGGCAGAGCCGTGGCCGGATCTACCGGCACGATGACGACGTCCTGCACCACCGCGATTTCCACGGTGTCGCTGGCCGTCACCGACTTGCCGAGGATGTCCTCACCCTCGGCCGTGCCCACATTCACTCTGGAAGCATTGGACACCACGTCGGTGAGCGTGAACGTAGCGGACTCGCCAACCGCCAGTTCGGCGATCACGCCCACCGGGCCCAGGACATCATCCACCACATCTACGGCGAAGAGGGTGGTGTCACCCGTGTTGGTCACCACATAGGTGAACGTCACGGTCTGACCCGCTTCCGGCAGCAAATCATCAACTGACTTGTCGATATCTATCACCGGGTTGATCAGATCAACCTCATGATCAGCGGTGGCCTCCGTGGAGCGATCCCGCTCATCAACACCCACCACCGTCGCCGTATTAGGCAGCGGATCCGGGTCGGCATCGCTGATCACCCGAGTGCACTCATACCCCCACGTCTCCCCCGGGGCCAAGGTCCCATCGCCGTCACCATTACTCACCCGCACCAACGTGCCTTCGTCGCAGTTCGGATCCGACAGGTTCACGGTCACCAGCTCCACCTCACCGGTGTTGGTAACCGCAAAGGAATAGGCGATCTCATCACCACGATGAGCCAACGCAGGCCCGTCTTTCTCCAGGGCGATAGCCAACGGGCACACAACCTCGGTGGAGGCCTCCGCCGAATCCCCCGCACCATTGCTCAACGAGACCGTGGCCTCGTTGTCATACTGCCCACACACCTCCGGTATCGCCGAGGTGTCCGCCACGATATGCACCGTAAAGGATCCCCCCGCTGGCAAGCCGACCGGCCCACAGGTGAGGACATCCAACTCATCGATGCGACAGTTCGCAGCCTCGGAGCTCGACGCAATCGTCCATTCCACACCATCCGGCAGTGGATCATGCAACGTCACGGCCCGAGCCATGCCGGGACCATCATTGGACACCACCATCGTGAAACCAATGTCCGAACCCGCATCCACCACAGCACCATCAGCCACCTTGGTGATGGCGATATCAGGACACTGCACCTCCACGCGGGCGAACGCTGACTCCTCAGCAGCGTTGGTGGCATCAGCAACCGCCGTGTTATCCAGCGTCGCCGGCGAGCAAACCTCACCCGAGGGTTGGGTACCACTCACCACGTGCACGGTGAACGAACCACCCGACGCCAAGTCCTTCGGACCGCACGCCAGCACCTGACTCCCCGGATTTCCGGTCACCCCACAGGAAGCATCACCACTGTCAATGGCCCAACTGATCCCATCACCATCCGGCAGTGGATCATGCAACGTCACGGCCCGAGCCTTGCCGGGACCATCATTGGACACCACCATCGTGAAACCAATGTCCGAACCCGCATCCACCACAGCATCATCAGCCACCTTGGTGATGGCGATGCCGGGGTCGAGGATGTCGACGGTGAAGATGTCGAAGGCCTCGACCCGGCGACCCACGTCGTCAAACCCCGCCGCTTGGGCCCGGTTCGGCAACGGATCCGGGTCTGCACCCGTCACCACATGCGAGCACTTCCAGATGAAGCGGTCACCCAAGCTGAGGAACCCATCCTCTGCTCCGGTTGAATCCGTCGCGTCGAACGCCGGAAGGGCGTCACAAATGTCCGCGTAGGTCACCCCGCCCAACGAACCCGACCATTCAGCCAAGGAAACGTTATGCAAGCGTGGCCCGGTGGTGGTGACTTTAAAGGTGTAGTTCACGGTGTCACCGATGCTGGCGCTGTCTTTGTCGCCCACCTTGTCCAGGACGATGTTCAGGGGACTGAGCGGGTTGTCATAGGTGACCGCCACCCTCTCGCCAGCCGTGGTGATCGTCACGGAGGGTGAGCTGCCCACAACAATCCCACTGGGCCCACTCGGGTTCAGTGTTTCCACGATCTGGTAGGTGCCGAGCTCCATCGAAGAGATGGTGCATCTACCACTTCCAGCCACGATGGTGCAGGTGGCATCGACCCCGGCCGGGTGCGTCTTGGAAGTTATACCGTTCTGCTGCAGCGTGAAGATGATGCCGTCGAGGTCGGCCATGTTGCCGGGGATCACCTGCTCGCCCGGATCGAGAAGGCCGTCGTGGTCGTTGTCGTTGAAGAGCCGCTTGGTGATCGTGACATTGCCGACCGGCACGCCATTCACAAAGGGCGCATTCGAGAGGTCGAGCGTCGTGCCCGGAGGAATATCTGATGCGTGGACCTCACGGATCTCCGAGGAGGGAAGAAGCCCCGGCGGCGGAGTGATCTCCGTGATCCAGTAGTTCGTGTTCGCCGGGACCGGGCCCAGCGTGCAGGTACCGTTTTGACTACTGGTCGTGCAGGTGGTGACCGCCGTGCCAGTGGCTACGTCATCGGTCTGGCTGGCCACCGCAGAGGCCTTGGCCAGGGTGTTGTAGAGACCGTAGGTCGCTCCGGCTTTGAACAACGGCGGGGTGGAGTTGTCCACCTTCTTGATCTTGATGTTGGCGAGCGCCGCATTGACCAAGGACGATTCGCCCGTGTCGTTGCAGCTACCTGACACGGCCGAGTTACCCGTTTTGGTTTGCGGGTTGTAATCCCCGCTGTAGGAGGCCACCCACCGGTAGGTACCCACCAAGGTGGGGGTGAACGACGCCGAGGTATACGCCCCGTTGCCCAGCACCGCCTTGGTAGTGGTGAAGATCGGGCTTCCCGAGCAGGTGGCGTTATCCGGACCGTAGAGCTTGAAGGTGATAGTGCCAGTGGCGGCGGGGGCCGTGGAGGCCCCCGACAGGTTGGCCACATCATGGATCGCCGTGCCCAGGTTCACGGGCCCACTTGCCGTGGTGGAGAGCGTCGGCACCTTCAGTTCAAAGCAACCATTGCCCAGCGGAGTCTGATCGTTCTTCTCAACCGAGTTGTCTTTGTTGTATTTGCTAGGCGCGACAGCGGCGGCGATGAGATCATCTGACTTCACGCCGTTGGAGCCGTGCCCCGCGAAGTGCAGGTCGTAGGTGACCACGCACACGGAGAAACTGCTCTGGCTGGACGGGTACACGTGCGTCATCGGGCCCCACTGACCCGTGTTGTAGGACCCGTTGTACACACCACACCGGGGCGGGTTGGGACCGGCGTAGTAGTGCACCGAATTATCAGGCGGGTTCAAGCCAGTCCCCGTCGACCCCACGAAGATACCCGTGTTGTTCAAGTTGTTGCCGGGCTGGGCGGGGTCATTCCAATCAACGGCCCACCCAACCCCGAAACGATCGTTGTTGCAATCGGTCGAGTGTGTGGTCCACGCCCAAGCGCCGCTCAGCGTGAGCGTCCTGTTACCCGAGATCGGATCAACAGCCACCGAGGCCGAGAACGGCAAGGTTGGATCAGGTGCATCAGCCGCCGCCTTGATGGCAAACATGGCCGAGAGCAACGCCGCCAAGATGACAAGCACACTCGCTTTGCGGGTCCAACCGACCGAGACAGCGTTATCCATCACTTCGCCTCCACAGCGTTCGTAGTGATGAGGTCGGTTTCACGCTCGCTCCACCCGGGGCATTCGTGACCACATTCGCCCAGGGTTTCAATGCATCCCCACTGTGCGTGATGATCACGCACAGTGGTAATCATAAAGTGGCCGGTGCACCGGCACAAGATGGTGCATCTCGCCCCACGCACGAAAAGCCCTAAAATTGGCGCTTGTGTCGCTAGGTCAAACGACCCCTTTTTGGGGACGCCAGCGCCACAACTCCCCTTCAGCTCGCGGCGCGAACCTTCCGAGCCCTCGAGGCAAACACGATGGCCCCGGCGGCCCCAGCCGCAGTGGCGGCCGCCAAACCGCCGAGATAAGCCGCCTTATGGCCATGGATCATCGAACGGATGGCCCGTCGCTCGCCGGCCGCCTCCAGATTCGCCAACACGTCGGCGAGAAGTCCAGGAGCTGGCTCGAACACCTCGGTACGCATGGCCCGCATGGCCCGTAGCACCCTGCGGTACTGCACGAGCTCGGCCTGACACCGCAGGCAACGTTCGACATGACGGCGTTCGCTCCGGTCGAGTAGGACCGAGCCGTCGGCAGTGCCGGCTAAATCGTCCGCAAGGTCTTCACACTGCATGAGCAGCCTCCTCTAAACGAGGGGGGAACAAGTCCTCCCGTAACTTCTTACGAGCTCGATGAAGACGCACCTTGGCAGCAGTCTCGGAAATCCCGAGTTCTGCCGCGATGTCCTCATGGGGCAAGTCATAAATGTCACGCAGCACAATGACCTGGCGAAGTTTGGGAGGCAGCGCCGCCAACGCGATGCCGAGGCGTTCGCGCAATGCACCCGCATCTGCCTGGAGTTGAGGATCAGACGACGGGTGATCATCGGCGATCGGCTCGCTCTCGGAGAGTTCCTCGTGCCGATGCTTATTGCGCTTCCCCAGGTGGGTGTTGGCGCAGTTGGCCGTGATTCGGTACATCCAGGTAGAGAACTGGGCATCGCCCCGAAAACCCTTGAGGCCACGGAACGCACGAAGGTAGGCATCCTGCACCACGTCTCTCGCGTCCTCCTCGTTCCCCGTCAAGCGAAGCGCGAGCGTGTACGAGTCGGCGTAGGTGACCCGGACTAACTCGTCGAATGCCGCTCGGTCGCCCCCGCAAGCGGCAGCTACTAAGTCGGCCACTTCGTGTGGCATCAGCGGTTCGACTCCTCTCGGGCCCAGTGGGTTACGGAAAAGCCTCAAAGCCTACCGACCGCCCCAGTCCTGGGGCAGCCAGGAGGCTAACGGGTCTCCTTGTGGACCGTATGCTCCCGGTCCCACCGGCAGTACTTCTTCATCTCGACACGCTCACGATCATTCACCTTGTTCTTGGTGGTGATGTAATTGCGGCGCTTACACGTCGTGCACTCGAGGGTGACGGCGATGCGTTTTGCTCCGGCCTTGGCCATGGTTGTCTCTTTCCGCTACTTGATGATCTTGGTGACGCGACCGGCGCCCACGGTACGGCCACCCTCACGGATAGCAAACCGCAGGCCCTCGTCCATCGCAATCGGATGAATCAACTCCACATGCATCACCGTGTTATCACCCGGCATGCACATCTCCGTACCC